>JAVXFE010000154.1:0-5045 GCA_036658075.1 Oscillospiraceae bacterium | reverse complement strand
TTTTATTTTCCATTAGGAAAAATTCTTCACCATAAAAAAAGTACACCTGCTTTAAAATTTTAGATTTTAGTTGTTTATTTAAGTCTTCAACTGTCATAACTTTTCGTTCCTATCTTCAATTTTTTCTTGTTCTTTTTAATCTTAGTAATCCCTTTTTCAGCTATAGAAATTTCAATATCCCCTTCAAAATCAGTGCGTAAAATTTCAGCACCGCTTTTTTGAATATTTGCTAAAGCCTCCTCATCTGGAAGGCCATATTTATTATCTTCTCCAACGCTAACGATGGCAAACTTTGGCGAAACCTCTTCAATAAATTTAAGCGAGCTAGAAGTTTTTGAACCATGATGCCCTACTTTTAAAATATCTACATCTAGGTTTGGGTTATTTAGCAAGCTTTTTTCCGCCTTATTTTCTCACCCGTAAACAAAACGGAGTTTTTTGCATAATCCATTCGAATAACCAAAGAACTTTCGTTTTCGTCAACCTTTCCTTTTTCAATAAACATATTTTCAGGTGCCAAAATTGTCATGGTGACATCGTCAAACTCCAAAACATCGCCAACTTTTAAGAATTCAACTTCCACTCCATGCTCACTTGCAACTTTTAAAAGACGTTTTCCTAAATCGTTATGGTCACCACTTCCATGAACACAAACTTTTTTAATACTAAACCCACTTTCAATAAGTTCAATTATTCCGGTGGCGTGGTCCTCATGGCAATGTGTTACAAAAGCCACATCCAAATCATGAATTCCCCGTGAGACCATAAACTGCTTCACTGCGCCTTTGCCAAAGCTGACATCTCCACCATCTATCAGGATATGATTACCTTTTGGAGTATTAATAAAGCTCGAATCACCCTGTTTAACGTCAATAAAATTTACCGAAACATATCCTCTGTCTACATACGTCACATAATAAAGATATCCAAAAATTGCAATGTTTACAGCAATCATAATCATCAGCCATGTGATAAGGACTTTCTTCTTATGTCTTTTTTTCTTTACGGTTTCGTCATATAAAAAATAATCCGTCATATTTCCCCCATAAATTTATTAATCCCGAAACTTACAAAATGAGCAGCCCAAAACGGACTGCCCATTCACATAATCAAAATTAGTTAATAATTCTTCTGCCACCTGCAAAACGACTTGCATAGTAAGAACTATCTATACTTGCATATTTAACAACATCGCCTGTACGTGGAGCATGAATCATCATTCCGTCACCAGCATAAATGCCGATATGACCAACATAACCGCCGCCTTCACTACTATAGAAACCAACGATATCTCCTGGTTGAAGTTCTGCACGAGATACTGCTCTACCGTTATTCATTTGATCGGCCGCTACTCGATTTAAGTTATATCCTAACTCTCTGTAAACGTACTGAACAAGTCCGCTACAATCAAAACCGCTAGGAGTTGTACCGCCGTAAACATAAGGAATACCGAGATACTTAGAAGCGATATCAATGACCGCCTTGCCTGAATTTGGATCATATTCAGGTACTGTACCTTCATGTATCGTGATATAATCAGCGGAAACATAACCCATTAAACCATCGTTATTGTATGCCACACTAACCCAACCTGGTTCTTGCCAATTAACTCTAACGTATGTACCCATATTAAGCTTGGTAATAACGTTTGCATCCATTGTAGCAGATTCCCTAACATTAAGGGAAGTTGCTTTAATAACACCATAGTATTGGAGCGGTTCGCCCGGCTCTTCATCTGCGTATGTAGGAACTATTATAAAAGTAGATATTGTCATCAATACTAAAAGCGTCGCAACAATTCTTCTAATTCTTTCTTTATAAAAACTCAAAATATATAACCTCCAAAATTTTTTGTATGCTTTGTGCCTACTTCACTTCCCATCTGCATAAAATTTTCAATATTGTTTCAATGATATAATTAAAACTCGTTCTAAATCAAGAACGTGGTGCTATTATATCTAATTTTTTATTAAATGTCAATCAAAATGCTAGCTTTTAACCCAAATTCGTTCGATTTTCTTACTACTATACATCATAAACCTCACGTGTTTCAAGCGTTTGCTGTAATTGTTAACAAATTGTTAACAATACATTACAATTTGATTTCATTTGTGTTATTTTTTATATTATATTGCAGATTAACTAAAAAGGCAAGACTTTTTTAGCTAACTTTCACAATGAAATTCAAATCTGTTTACTCTATGTTTAGTATTCGTTTTCAAATATTTTATTTTTATTAAAAATATGTTGGCATTTACCTAAAAATATGATACAATTAAATCATATTTTAAAGTTGAACAGGAGTACTATTATGCGAATGAGAAGAAAAAAGCATAGAGAAGAGCGTTTAGAAGCTTGCGGAAACATTTTTACCGACGTTGTGGATATAAAAGGTAAATATATTGAAATTGGCTGTGGAAAAGGCGACTTTATTACAGAACTTGCAAAACGAAATCCACAAAACGAATATATAGCCTTTGAAAAAAACGCCGATGTAGCTCTATTGGCAGGTGAAAAAGCCCTTAAAGATGAACTCAAAAACGTAAAATTCTGTATAGGCGACGCCCGGCCAATCCTGCAAGACGCCCCGGAAGGTAGCTGTCTTGGAATTTACATAAACTTCTGTGACCCATGGGAAAAAGAAGGACATCGAAAACGCCGATTAACGCATCAAAACTTTCTTGCATTATATAGGAAGATACTCGTACCAAATGGAGAAATCCACTTCAAAACCGATAACCGCAAGCTTTTTCAATTTTCTCTTAACTCATTTTCAGAATGTCGTTATCAACTTAAAAACATCTCTTTGGATTTACACAATGATAAATTCCCCGAAAATATAGTTACGGAATATGAACAGCATTTTTCAGACAAAGGCTTTCCGATTTTTCGCCTTGAAGCTTTTGTGAATACCTCCCACTAAATTCAACAATAAATTCAACAAAACAAAAGCCTTAAGACGTTAAATATAAAAAAATTTTAAAAAACTGTTGGCTTTTGAGGAAAACTGTGATATACTAATAGAATCTTTGTAAATACAATTAGTATAATTGAATAGAGGTACTTAAAATGTTGAAAAGTATGACAGGTTTTGGAAGAGCGGAACAAATTATTGATAGTTTTGATGTTAAAGTTCAGGTAAAGTCCGTGAACCACCGTTATAGCGATTTATTAATAAGAATTCCTCGTTCATATAATTTTTTAGAGGATAAAATTCGTCAAACTGTTAATGAATATATTTCCAGAGGCAAAATTGAAGTTTCAATTGAAATAAGCCGAAGTGACAACGATGACCGCAGCATTAGCATTAATGAACCTCTCGCAAAGGGCTATATTGATGCACTAAAGCAATTGACTCTTTACGACGTTGTTGATGATTTGTCCATTAGCAGTCTATCAAGGTTTAACGACATATTTAATGTTGAATACAAAAAAATCGATGAAGAAGAATTATCAAATGCGGTTTTTTTGGTTTTAAACGACGCTTTGCTTGATTTTGTAAAAATGCGAACCGCTGAAGGCGGTCGCCTTGAAGAAAACATAAAGCATCATCTTTTGGACATTTTAAAGACAGTTTCAGAAATCGAAATTCTATCGCCCAAAAGCGTTGAAGAATATCGTCAAAAATTAAAAAATCGTCTTTTAGATATTTTGGCAGACACGACTATCGATGAAAGTCGAATTTTAACCGAAGCCGCTATTTTTGCAGATAAAATTGCTGTTGATGAAGAAACCGTTCGCCTCCGAAGTCATATTAATGAGTTCGAAAACGCAATCAAAACAGACAAGCCCGTTGCCAAAAAACTAGATTTTATTATTCAAGAAATGAACCGTGAAACCAATACAATCGGTTCTAAGGCAAATGATTTTAAAATAGCCACACTTGTTGTTGAACTTAAATCAATTATTGAAAAAATTCGTGAACAGATACAAAACATCGAATAGTTTAGACTTAAAATTAGAGTGAGGTACATTATATGAAACTTATAAATGTAGGTTTTGGAAACATCGTTTCTGGTGACCATTTAATTGCAATAGTCAGTCCGGACAGCGCACCAATCAAACGTATTGTCCAAGAAGCAAAAGACAAAGGCTTATTGATTGACGCTACTTGCGGAAGGCGTACACGTGCCGTAATTGTCACCGATAGTGACCACGTTATTTTATCCGCTTTGCTCACAGAAACCATTGCTGGGCGTGCTGAACCTAAAGATGATTTTAAAGAGGAAGTGATTTTAGATGCAGAATAAGGGTATACTTATTATAGTTTCGGGTCCATCTGGGGTCGGAAAAGGCACTATTTGCAAGCAATTATTAGCAGATTGTCCCGATATTGTACTTTCTGTATCTGCCACCACACGAAGCCCTCGCCCTGAAGATACTGAAGGCGTAACATACTATTTTAAAACTCAGGACGAATTTAAAAGCTTAATCGATACAAATTCCTTCATTGAATGGGCAATATATAACGGAAATTATTATGGAACGCTTAAAGATGAAGTTACTCAAAAGCTTAATAATGGTCTAAATGTCCTTTTAGAAATTGATGTACAGGGTGCAATTAACGTTATGGAACAAAACTTGGAGGGCTTATTCATTTTTATTGCACCTCCGGATAAAGAAGTTTTACATACACGCCTTAAAGGTCGTGGAACTGAACCCCAAGAAGAAATTGACCGTCGCATTGCGGCTGCTGATTTAGAACTTGAAAACATGAACAAATATGACCATGTTATTGTAAATGACGTGCTGGAAACGGCAGTGCTTGAAATAAAAGATATTATAAAAGCGAGGAGAGTTTCATTATGATGATAAAACCACCGGTTACGGAACTAGTAGATAAGGCAGGTAGCTCTTATCTTTTGGTAATGGAAATTGCAAAAAGAGCAAGACAGATTACAGAAGGTGCAATGCCACTTCCTCACAGTATAAACACAGCTAAGTGGGATAAAGTTATAACAGATAATATAAGCACATATATTCAAGATAAAATAACGTTTGATGAAATGATTAAAAATACTCAAAAAGGTATTCAAGATGCATTA
>JAVXFE010000153.1:0-5066 GCA_036658075.1 Oscillospiraceae bacterium | reverse complement strand
TTTATTTATTAATATTCCTTAAAACTCTTGCAAACGCCATTATTTGTGGTTTAATATCATAAGTGTTGTTTAAAATGACATAAAGTTTTGTCGAAAGGAGGGGAAATCATGAATAAATCACAATTAATCGATGCTGTAGCAGAACGTACTGAATTATCAAAAAAGGATTCCGATGCTGTTGTTAACGCTTTTATCGAAACAGTTGGGGACACTATCAAAGCAGGTGACAAGGTTACACTTGTTGGATTTGGTAGCTTTGAAGCAAAAGAAAGAGCTGCAAGAGTTGGAAGAAATCCACAAACAGGTGCTGAAATCCAAATTGCTGCTAGTCGTGTTCCGTCATTTAAGGCAGGAAAAGCTCTTAAAGATAGCGTAAACGGATAATTTAATTATTATGTGTCTATAATTAAAGCGGCCAAATGAGGTCGCTTTTAGTTTGCATAAAAATAAATTTCATATATTTCCCATTTGATGCAATTTAACTTAACCGATTCATGAACTTTTGAAATTAAAGAATAGATTTTGAAAATATGTAAAGAATATAAAGCGATAGGAATGAAAGTTGCGTAATTTATGAATTTGGGAGGAATAAATATGGATACAATAGCTTTAATTTTAACCATAATAGGTGCTGTGAATTGGGGAAGCATTGGAATGTTTGGCTTTGATATTGTTGGAGCATTATTCGGGGGACAGGCATCGGTAATGAGTCGAATTATATTTAGTGTTGTCGGAGTTGCAGGATTATGGACAATCACATTTTTCTTTCGTCAGCATTTTTTAGGCAAATCTGAATAGCATATTTAGCATATCTTTATAGCATATTTAATGAAGGAAAAATTTAACACAAAGTAAAAAGCCGCCATGAATATAAATTCATGAGCAGCTTTTTGCTTAGATAATTTGTTTATGAATTACTTAAAGTCGTCGTATAAAGGAATGCCGTCAGCATCAACGTTAATGCTTTTAACCAAAATCATAATTCCTTCAATAAATCCCCAAACAGCACCAATTCCACAAGTTATAATAGTAACTAAAATTTGCAGGATTCCACGAGTTGTATAGCCTAAATAAAAGCTATGTACTCCAAGACTTCCGAGTAAAATCCCTAAAAGTCCAGCAACAAGGCGTGAACGCTGTGGTACGCCATATGCGTTTGTGGTTCTGGTGTTTTGAGCTTTCGCACCTGGGACATGCGCCCCACAGTTAGAGCAAAAAGCGGTTCCGGGGGTAATCTTTTCACCGCAAGCGGGACATACGTTTATATCATTTTTGCTGGTTCCGCATTTAGGGCAAAATACATCTGTATCATTTAAGTTTCCGCCACAATTTGTACAATACATTAAAAGTTCCTCCCTTAAATATATGCCATATGCAAAATTATCTCTTTAAAGAATCATAACATCAGCACATTTAATTTTCTATAATTATATACTATATTTTTAAAAAAAGCAATAGCTTTAGTTTAAATTAGTTTTGTTTGAGAAATTCTTAATAAATTCTTTAATAAATTATTCATAGAATATTAACAAAAAATTGTAGAAACTTTAATTGTGTACAAAAGTTTCTTAATAGCAGGAGAAAAAGTCGTAAAATTTGTGGAAATTTTTATAAAATGATATTGTAATTTTTTCTGAATAATGATATAATGGCACCTTGATTGAAATTTGAATTTAAAATAGGAGGCTGAAGCGTGAAAAAATACTTAAAAGGGTCATGGTTATACATTCTTCTCTTTTTAATTATCATTATGATTTTTCTAATGACCTCGATGCCAAATAAACAGGCAAAAGAAATATATTCGGACTTGGTTGTAAAAATTCAAAACCAAGAGGTAACAGAACTTCAAGTTGTAGACGATGTGGCTACTGCAAAATTAAAAGATGAAAAAACGATAACTGTAGAAGTACCGGGATATGAAACTTTAAAAAGCGACGTTGGTTCGGTGTTTGACGAACAAGTAAAAGCAGGGACACTTAAAGTAGACACGCCGCTACCATATAGCCCACCGTGGTGGTTAACGTTATTACCAACGCTCGGACTCATTGTGATATTTGGTGTATTTTGGTTTATTATGATGCAACAAGCCGGCGGCGGCGGTGGTGGCGGCCGTGGGGTAATGAACTTTGGAAAGTCAAAAGCCAAATTGATGGTTGATGATAAGAATAAAAAGAACTTCGGAGACGTTGCTGGAGCAGATGAAGAAAAAGAAGAACTTAAAGAAATCGTCGATTTCCTTAAATCTCCGGAGCGGTATCGTGAACTTGGTGCAAGAATTCCCAAAGGTGTCCTTCTTGTGGGACCTCCGGGAACGGGTAAAACCTTGCTCGCTAAGGCTGTTGCCGGCGAAGCAGACGTGCCATTTTTCTCAATCTCCGGTTCTGATTTTGTTGAGATGTTTGTCGGTGTGGGTGCCTCTCGTGTAAGAGACTTGTTCGAAAATGCGAAGAAGAACTCGCCATGTATTATATTTATTGACGAAATCGACGCTGTTGGCCGTCATAGAGGTGCTGGACTTGGCGGCGGACATGATGAGAGAGAGCAAACACTTAACCAACTTTTGGTTGAGATGGACGGCTTTGGCGTTAATGAAGGTGTTATAATTATTGCGGCGACAAACAGAGCGGATATTTTAGACCCGGCTTTGCTTAGACCCGGAAGGTTTGACCGACAGGTGTTGGTTGATGCTCCTGATGTTATTGGCCGTGAGGCTATTTTAGAAGTGCATTCAAAAGGAAAGCCTTTAGGTAAAGACGTTGACCTTGCAGTTTTAGCTAAAACAACTGTTGGATTCACTGGTGCGGATCTTGAAAATCTTATGAACGAGGCGGCTTTATTAGCGGCACGTCATGGGAAATCAGAAATTAGCATGTTTGACCTTGAAGAATCAATTATGAAAGTTATTGCGGGTCCTGAAAAGAAGAATCGTAAGATTACTGAACACGAAAGCTTACAGCTTTCCACGAGGCTGGGCATGCTGTTGTTTCAAAAATGTTGCCGACTCAAGATAGGGTTCATCAGGTTTCGATTATTCCACGAGGAAGAGCAGGCGGATACACCTTGTCACTTCCTAAAGACGACACCTTCTTTAACTCCAAAACGGAGATGATAGAAGAGATTATCGCTTTGCTTGGCGGTCGTGTGGCAGAAGAGCTTACTCTTGACGATATTAGTACGGGGGCTTCTAACGACCTTGACCGTGCCACTAAAATTGCAAAAGCTATGGTTACACGTTTTGGAATGAGTGAAAAGCTTGGTGCCAGAACATTTGGCGATGCAAATAATGAAGTGTTTATTGGTCGTGATTATGGGCATACCGCCGATTATAGTGAAGATACAGCGGCACAGATTGATGATGAGATTAAAGCCATTGTGGATTCTTGCCATGAAAAATGCCGAGACCTTCTTAGTGGAAATCTTGATAAGTTAAACGCCGTGGCTAACCTTCTTCTTGAAAGAGAAAAGATTGAGGCAGACGAATTTGAGATTGTATTTAATGGAGGAACTGTTCCGCCACGTAAGCCAAAAGCTAAAGTTCATGAAGAACCTAAGGTGCAGATGGTTAATGGAAGAATGATAATTCCGGCGGAAATTAAACCGGATAATACTTCAAAGGCGAACGCCGAAACAGCTCTTGAAGATACAAAAGATACAAAAGATACAAAAGATACAAAAGATACAAAAGATACAGAAAATACAAAAAAAGTATAAAAAGTTTACACCTAAAAGACGTGTTAATTAACACGTCTTTTAGCGTATGGAGGTATATTATGAAAAGTATCACTCTAGATTGCAAGGCAAAGATAAATCTTGCTATTGACGTTGTTGGCAAGCGTGAAAATGGTTATCATGATGTAAAAATGGTTATGCAGGAGGTTGACCTTTGTGACGTGGTGACGATAAACACCCGTGACTTTGGGATAAAGCTTTCATGCAGTGGCGACGAGAATATTCCATGTGACCGTGAAAATATTGCGTATAAAGCGGCTGAAAAGTTTTTTATGGCAACAAAGATTAATAGCGGAGCCACGATACATATTGAAAAGTACATTCCGTCAGGAGCGGGAATGGCGGGCGGAAGTGCAGATGCCGCAGGCGTTTTAATGGGACTAAACAGAATTTTTGAAAGTCCACTTAGCATAGATAAGTGCATGGAGCTTGGCACGACTTTAGGGGCAGATGTTCCGTTTTGTATACACGGGGGCTGTGTGTTAGCGGAGGGAATCGGTGAAGTTTTAACGCCACTTGGAGATGCTCCAAACGTGAATTATTTAATAGCAAAGCCGAAAGTTTCGGTGTCTACCAAATGGGTTTATGAAAACTTGGATTATACAAAAAAGCCAAAAAATCTTTGCGTTAAGGCTGTTGCAGAAGGAATAATGCGTGGCGATTTGGAAATGATAATAAAAAATGCGGGAAATATTTTAGAAAACGTTACCATTAATGCACATCCTATAGTTGGAGAATTTAAGGAGATTATGTACAAAAATGGTGCAATGTTGTCGCTTATGAGTGGCAGTGGAAGTTCAGTTTTTGGAATGTTTGAAAATAAATATTTAGCTAAGCGTGCAATGAAAAGCTTTAGCCCATACACAGATGAACTTTATATCGTCTAAAATATGAGAAATTTAGTAAAAATGTGTATATAATTTTGAGGTTTAGTTAATACTCATCATGAGGTGAGGTTAACGTGAGAGAGAACAACAAAAAATCAGAAAAAAACGTTGTAAAAAATGATGAGGCACGGAATGCAGGAAAGATGCAGGCGAAACAAGAAAGTCATGGAAAGCCAGAGGGGAAATGCGAAAAACAAGAAAAAAGCGGAAAAAACGAAAAGCATTTTTGGGAGAAACAAGGCTTTTTTGTGGCGATTCTGGTTGGAATGGTAGTTTTAGCCGGGTCGGTGATTATCACCAATTTAATTCCGGAAAAGGAGTCTAAGATAACGTCTTTCGACTCTTCATCATGGGAAGATGCTGTAGACGAAGAAAAGCAAGAAAAGCAAGAAAAACAAAAAAAGCAAGAAAAAAGTGAGGAAGCGGTTGCAGTAAACGCTGATACATTAC
>JAVXFE010000152.1:0-5088 GCA_036658075.1 Oscillospiraceae bacterium | reverse complement strand
ACCACAATCTTAGATTCATCAATTTCGTAATTTCCACACCTGACGACATCATCACCCGTGATTTCGGAAGCTACATAATAATTTTTCTCAGTATCAGCTCTAATGAACTCGTTTACTTGGTTCGCTCTAATTTTATCGTTCGGGTTTTCTACGTTTATAAAATATACATCACCGGTACATCTAAGTTTCTGATACCAACCACATGCTCCAGTAGTCCTATTTACAATTTTTCCGATACTCCCCTGATACATTTTAAAACTCCTTAATTTTTTAATATAAAGCTTATCTTTAGTGCTAATCTACACTGATAGGTTCGAGTGCCTTTAATTCCTCTTTATAGTCTGATTTTATTACGATATTCCACCATGCGTTTATACTGGATTTTCTTCTTGCCAATAGTTTATTCTGTTCGATTGCGGTTTCTACAATCTGTAGCCTTTCTAAGCCTGACAAGTCGGTGCTCTCAACCGCACAAGCATATGTTTGCTTAACGGCAGAAAACCCATCAATATCCTCTTTCAAGAAATAGTTTTCTGAGCTTATTCCGATTACTCCGCCGAGAATTGCCCCTATTAGCATTGTAATAACAACTGGCGTTTTACTACGTGCATCTATAAACATTGTCGTTACAACTATAAGCCCCATCAGCATTCCAATAATAATCCCCATAATAATCATAAATCATTTTCCTCTCTTTTTATAAAGTCAAGTATTTTATGCTAGTTCTCCAAATGTCACGCTATTGAACCACATATTAGGCATTTCCTTTACGGAAACTCTTGTGTGCCAATCGTGTGCGTCAACCCTATCTACTGTGTAAAGCTTGCCAACATCTAAGTATCTGCTTGCGTAATCATCAAATCCCCACTTGTGGTCTTCGTTATTCACACAAACTACAATTCGTTCTTCGCTGTCCCTAATGTCAAAACTTTTATAATTTGTTTCCCAGTCCTTAAGAGGTTCAACAAATGATTTATCCACGTCTATTCCCTTCCTTTTCCCTCTGGATTATAAGTGTCTAATTGTTTGAAAACCACACTGGCTTGCGTAGCTGCGGCTGGCCGTTTCGACCAGTGAGCTTCTTATTGAAGCACGGTAAATGGAGCTAACCATTTTCTCAAACGCAATTTAACGAAACAATTATTGGCTGTTGCCTCTCCCCAAGTTTAGAGCTGCTTGGCTTTACTGGACATTTGACAATCATATAAAGATTGCACCAATTAGAATGATGTGGCGCGAAATGCTCACCTAAAGAAAATCAGGGTACGCCACTTATAACTATGCTCTAATTAGGTCGTGTTTTGAGAAAAACCACTTAGGATTAGTCTCATCTTCTTTTAGCATCAAGATTGAGTGGTCAGGGTATCTCTCTTCATATTCCACCGTAAACACAGTGTCTATGTTATTTTGGACGAACTGTTTGTACGGTGTTCTCATTCCATCCCAGTCTTTATGCAATGCAATTCTTTTGATATTAAGCTTTACTTTTGCGTTTTCATCTAAATTTTCATCGCTGTTGTACTCTTCATCTTCTCCTAAAATTTTAGAAATTCCCTCATCAGACCAGCCAGCTGCCCTCAGTTTTCTTGTATTTGTCCGTTTTTCTTCTCTATTTATGCTGTCGCCTCCATGTTAAATTTCACAGGGGAACACTCCGTCTGAAAGACATTTTGATAAATACATCAACCTCGGTAAATATGTCTCTGTGATAAACTGTTCGTTATACTCAATTTCGAAAGGTTCGATGCGTTCTTCTTCAATCGGATTAAAGATGTTGTCGTAATCGTTATCTTTAAGCCCATAAGCGACAATGAACGCTTTCCGTATTCCTGTGCCAAACATCTGAACCCACACTTGCCTTTTGTAATGGATAGGAACCTTGAATTGTTTGGCAATATTGTACGTTTTGACTTCGTATATTGTATCTTCCGTGTTCCCATCTAGGTTTATTCTTAATTTTAAATCTTCAAGTATTACCTGTTTATCTTTTTCAACCGGGAACCAAAGTGAATCTAGTATTTTGTGCTCATAATATGTACCTGCGAACATCGCGTCATTTGTAAAATGGTTGTTGTAAATCCCGATTTTTTCCAACCACCATTTTTCGAAAGTAGCTGTGTTGATATTGCCAATAACCATAGATGTGTCACTAGCTCCGAAATATCCGCTCCTGTCTTGGCTATCTATCATTAAAGATTAACAAGCTTTCTTTCGAACCGGTCAATCATATCGGGATAGGTGAACATAGCCTTAACCTCGTCCTCCGTCATATCAAGTTTGTCGGCAATATCTTTGGTGGACATTTTAGCTTTTTTAAGTTTACTCGTGTATTCTTCTTGCATCCGCTTCTTTATCAAAAAGATATTATGTATGGACAAATCATCCTCTTTGGAACTGTCGCACTCAAAATCTTTTAGCCAAAGTTCAAACCCTAGACCAGTACGGATTGCAACGCCCTTAACAAAAGCTCTGGTTTGGGCGTTCCATACTCTCTGTTGCGACATTGAGTTATCTTTGACAGGGTTTGCTCCATTCATCAATGGCGTTCTCATTACAAAAACCAAATCATCAATAGTAATTTCAACCGCTACTTCATAGCATTTGTTTTTATTACCTTTGCTGTCTGTAAACTCCCTGTCGGACATAAAGAGGCTACTGTTGGTACAGGTGTCGATTAGGGGCGTAAAGTACACTATTTCAGCTCCGTGCTCATGCAAAAGGTCAATACATTTTGCCCAGTTCAAGTAGAAAAATTTATCATCTCTTTGGTCTACAAAGGGTGAAACATCTATTTTACGTAGTTCATTAAACGGTTTTAAGCTCATTAAATTCTCCTTTAGAATGGCAAGTCGCCATCAATAGTCATTTCTTCAACATCCGGTAGGCTTTTTGCTGTCGCTTTTTTAGCAGTGTCGTTTTTCGCATTAGGAGAAGATTGAGACGCATCGTCTTTCTTACCACCACAAAAAGATACATCATCAGCTAGGATTTCTGTGGCGTAGTGCTTAGCGCCATCTTTATCAGTCCAGTTCCTAGTCTGAACACTTCCCTGCACAAGAATTTGTTCTCCCTTTTTGAAGTATTTTGAGATGAATTCTGCCTTTGTTTTCCAAGCCACCACATTAAGGAAGTCGGTTTGTTTGTTGCCCTGTGCGTCTTTAAAAGCTCTGTCCACGGCGACGGTAACGGTTACTGTAGCTATCCCGCTTTGCGTCTTCTTTAGCTCGGGGTCTGCCGTCAAGCGCCCCATTATTGTTATGTTATTATTTGCTGCCATCTAATTTCCTTCTTTCAAATATGTCGCGGACATGTCCGCAAGATGTAGTAATACTGCCAATCGGCTTTTTTCATAAGCGTTGCTCATTCCATAATCTCCGCCTTTGACGGCGCTGTCGAACCCACCCATATGCCATCTAATTGCGTACAACTCATTTGGTGTTAGTTTGATGAAATTTTGGATAATCAAGCAACTCTTTTCACCATGACCTAAAGGCATTTTGTCATCAACTTCGAACCTATCTTCTTTACACCATTGTCCCGTTACATCATCCTTAACATTTTTAAAACCCTTCTTATAGAAGTAGCACTTGCATAGGTCGTGGCACAGAGAAACAACTGCCATAGATTCATATGAGATTTTCCCAATACCATATAGTTTGTCTAATTCAATTAGAGAGTCGTAAACATTAAGTGAATGTTCGCATAGACCGCCATCGTGGTTCCCGTGGTATCTTGTGCTTGCGGGTGCTACAAAAAAATCCGAATTTTCGATCCATTTCAAAAGTTCTGCTGAGCCATTGCGTGTTATGTTCCCTTTAAATATTTCTAAAAATCTTTCTTTGTCGGTATCTAAAATTACCACCCCTTTGTTTTAAAAGTCCTTAGAGCATTTTGGAAAGTTCTTTTTTAGTAGTTATGTATTGTTCAAGCGCCTTGTCCCAAAATTCATTTATTTCGCAAACCAAGGTATCATCTTGTAAAGTTCCGGCGGCGTCTTCCCTTTCGCAAGTCTCCTGTAACCGGCATTGCTCCTCTCGTAAAGAGAAAAACTCCCCGGTGTTTTGTCGGATGTCAGAAAGAAGGTCGTCGAATTCGACGAAAGACACGTTACCGAGATAGTCTCTGACGCCGGTAATTTCGCTAGTATCTTTACGGTTTCTGATTGTTTCGTAGAACTCTTTGAACTGGTCGTAGACATAGACCCTGACCTCCCCATCGAATACATATCTAATAGCTATAGCCTCACCATATCCCGGAGAGCAAAGAATAAAACCCTGCCAAATCGAATTTTTAATAAATCTCTGCTTATTGAAACGATATAAAAATTTCATTTAACTCCTTTCTTTAGGTAATTCTTTCGGGAACCACCTTTTTTTTATAACACCGCCAGTGACGGTGTTACTTAAGGCTTTCCTCCAATGGTGTGTCCCAACAGGCTACACACTGATATTCGCTACTACAGTCTACCTTTTCCGTATACCCGAGATACTTAGCGCAAATTACAGGAATATCGTTTTCCCTCAACGGTGCTTTCGGGTGCTTCTCTAAAAAATCGCTCAGGAACGTTTTTTTCTGATGTTCGTCGCTCCAAGCTTGGATGACGGCAGCGGCGTCTTTGGGGAAATTTCTAATATACTCGTTACAAAGTATACCCTTGGGATTGTGGAATCTGGATAATCCGCAATCCGTACATTTAACTTCATTGCACATTCTTCGATACTCGGGAAAAAAGTTTTCTACGTTATTGCAATCAATCATTTTAGTTCTCCTTTTTTGTTGTTTGTAGTTTTACGCACACTTAATTCAGCGTGTCCATTTTTGCGCCACAGTGTGGGCAATAGTCGTTTCCAATATCTGCATTTTCTTTACAGTTTGAGCAGTGCAGGTTATATCCCGTGCCGCTTATGTGGGCGTGTACTACGGGCGCGGCATCAATGGCGGGCTGGTCACAAATCAATTTTGGGAAGAATTTATGTATTATTTCATTGCAGGCGCTCCGGTACAATTCCGCTCCGCCGACCGCTTCGAGCGGTTTAAGCTTTTCTAGCAGCGCACTGCGGCTGATTAGGTCGTCATTCATGGTTTGCC
>JAVXFE010000151.1:0-5105 GCA_036658075.1 Oscillospiraceae bacterium | reverse complement strand
TACACGATTTGTATGATTAGGGAAAGAGTTTTTTGCTCTTTCCCTGTTTTTTTGCCAATTTTTATTTTACACTAAGAGACAAGAATGTCAATATTAAAATTTGTTTTTTCTCCATATCTTCCGTATCGTCCGCATTGATAAATTCTTCGGCGTTCACAAAATAGACTTCAATTTATAAAAAAATAAAATGCTAGATGTTTTTCTTGTGCAAACACGGAAAATATGGTATACTGATAAACAGTGAAAATTTTAGTAGTTTATTTTAGAGGTGATTCGTATGTCGGCAACTATTTCAAATGTTGATAATGGAAGTCTTGCACAAATTGCAGGACTTAAAAGTGGAGATGTTATTCAAAAAATTAATGGGATTTCAATAATCGATTATCTGGATTATATGTATGCATCTTGTAATGAAAGTATTGAAATTCAACTAAGCGACCGCATTATTAATATTGAAAATGAAAATTATGAACCTCTTGGAATTGAATTTTTAACCATGCTTATTGACGAGCCGAAAGCGTGCCATAACAAGTGCGTGTTTTGCTTTATTGACCAGCTCCCCAAAGGCATGCGTTCTAGTTGCTACTTTAAAGATGATGATTATAGATTATCGTTTTTACAAGGAAATTATGTCACTCTTACAAATATGACACCTGATGATATCGATAGACTTATTGAATATAACATTCCAAGGATTAACATTTCGATTCATACCACAAACCCCGAACTTAGGGTCAAAATGCTTCATAATAAAAATGCGGGAAATATTATGGAATATCTTAAACGATTTTCGGACGGCGGACTTAATATGAACGGTCAAATTGTGCTTTGTCCAGGCTATAACGACGGTGAAGAGCTAAACAGAACCATTAACGATATTTCGAATTTTAGCGATAACATCGAAAGCGTCTCTATTGTCCCTGTTGGAATTTCTGCACATCGTGAAGGATTGACGGACCTTAAAAAGTTTGATGTGGACTCTGCAAGGCTTACAATCCAGCACATTGAAATGTGGCAAGAAAAGTTTCGGAAAACTATCGGTAGGAACTTTGTGCATTTAGGTGATGAATTTTATCTTATGGCAGGGGTTGACCTTCCGACTTATGATAGCTATGAAGACTTTCCGCAGATTGAAAATGGTGTGGGGTTGTGTTCGTCATTGATTTATGAATTTAACCTGGCTATTAGTGATACGGTCGTTAAGATTCCAAAAAGAAAAAAGGCTATAGCCACAGGAAAACTGGCGTTTCCTATTATTAAAGAACTTATAGAAAAGTTAAATGGTGACATGATTCGTGTTTATGAAATCGAAAATGACTATTTCGGACACGATATTACTGTTGCAGGGCTGATTACTGGGAAAGATTTAGTGAGTCAGCTTAAGAATTGCGACTTAGGTGAAGAACTTTTGATTTCCTCCTCTATGCTTAGGCATGATGAGGATGTGTTTTTGGATAATCTTACATTAGATGAAGCAAGACGTGAACTGGGCGTTAAAATAACGGCGGTTCAGAATGATGGATATGAATTATTAGATGCTGTAATAGGCTGAGGAGGATTAATTATGAAAGCGGTAGTGGCGGTTGTAGGGAGACCAAATGTTGGAAAGTCAACATTGTTTAATAAGATTGCAGGAAGACGAATTTCGATTATTGAGGACACACCGGGGGTTACTCGTGATAGGATTTATGCGGACGCTGAATGGACGGGTCATGAATTTACCTTGATTGATACGGGCGGAATCGAACCTGCCAACAAGGATTATATTGTTGAGGAAATGCAAAAACAGGCAACTCTTGCAATTGATATGGCAGACGTGATAATCTTTATCGTAAACGTGAGAGACGGCGTAACGGCGGCAGATAAAGACGTTGCCGCATTACTCCAACGGTCAAATAGACCTGTTATTTTGGCGTGTAACAAAGTTGATAGCCCTGGTGAACCACCTATCGGAATGTATGAATTTTACAATTTAGGGATTGGAGAACCTTTCCCGATTTCTTCTATACATGGTTTGGGCTTGGGTGATTTACTTGATGAAGTCGTAAAATTATTGCCTGAATATGAAGATGAGGAAGAGGAAGAAGACGTTATTAAGGTTGCTATTGTAGGAAAGCCTAACGCTGGAAAGTCCTCACTTATCAACAAAATCCTTGGCGAAGAGCGTGTAATCGTAAGCGATATTGCAGGGACAACTCGTGATGCTATCGATACCGTTTATGAAAAAGATGGGCAAAAATACCTTTTGATTGACACTGCGGGAATGCGAAAACGTGGTAAAATTTCTGAAAATATTGAACATTATAGCGTGGTTAGAGCTTTGGCGGCTGTTGACCGTGCTGATGTTTGCCTAATAATGGTAGATGCCACGGAAGGAGTTACCGAACAGGATACTAAGATTGCGGGATATGTCCATGAAGAAGGAAAAGCGAGCATTATTGTTGTAAACAAATGGGACTTGCTTAACAAAGAGACAAACACAATGAAAAACTTTAAAGATGACGTTAAAGATGGATTTAACTTTATGATGTATTCACCGTCAATCTTTATTTCGGCATTAACAGGGCAACGTGTGGACACGGTGTTTAACAAAATCAAAGAAGTAAAAGAGCAAAATACGAGACGTATTTCGACAGGACTGTTAAATGACGTTATTAATGAAGCAATAGCAATGGTACAACCTCCAAGTGATAAAGGAAAACGCCTAAAAATCTACTATGTTACACAGGTTTCTACAGCTCCGCCAACGTTCGTTTTGTTCGTTAATAATGCGGGTCTTGCACATTATTCATATGTGAGATATTTAGAAAATCAAATCAGGGCAAAGTTTGGGTTTGAAGGAACGCCTATTAGATTTATTGTGCGTGAAAAAGGAAAGAAAGACTAAAACGGGGGAACTAAAATGCAATATATGTGGCTTTTTGTAATTTTAATTGGAGCATATTTAATAGGAAGCATTAGTACGGCGATAATTTTTGGGAAATGTGTAAAAGGCGAAGATATTCGTGAAAAAGGCAGTGGAAATGCAGGAGCTACCAATACTTTGCGTAACTTCGGAAAAGTTGCGGCTATAATTGTAACTTTTGGGGATTGCCTTAAAGCCGTTTTGGCGATAGTTTTTGCCATCTTGATTGCGAATGCAACACATATGGATATGGGTAAGATTCCGCTTTATGTTGCAGGGGTTGGAGCCGTTATTGGACATAACTTCCCTATTTATTTTAAGTTTAAAGGCGGCAAGGGGATTTTGGTTTCTATGGTTGCAATACTGTTTGCAAATTGGGCGATTGGACTTATTGTAATTGTGATTTCTGTTGGAATCATTGCCATTACCCGCTATGTTTCGCTAGGAAGCGTTTTAGGTTCTATAGCATTTGTTGTGCTTGCTTGCGTGCTAAAATGGGGAGACTTCTCCTACATAATCTTTTCGATGGTGTTAGCTGGACTTGCAATTTTCATGCACCGTGCAAACATAAAAAGGCTTATAAACGGAACTGAAAGCAAGTTAGGAAGCCATTAAATAAGTGAAAACTGATATGTGGATTACTTTTTTATTATATAAATCAAAAAGGAGCGATAAAAATGCCAAAAATTAGTGTTGTTGGTTCGGGGAGTTGGGGAACAGCGGTAGCTGTTATGTTGGCTGAAAATGGTCATGATGTCACCTTGTGGTCGTATTTTGAAGAAGAAAGCAAAAATCTAAAGAAGCTTCACGAAAACAAGCCATTTCTTCCGGGTATCATAATACCTAATAATGTTAATTTTACCAGTGATATTTCAGAATGTGTAAACGCTGACATCATCATCACTGCCACCCCTTCACACGCTATGCGTGCAACCGTGCGTTCGCTTGCACCTTACGTAAAGACGGGGCAAATGGTGCTTAATATTTCAAAAGGATTGGAAGAAAACACCCATTATACTATGTCTCAAATTATTCATGAGGAGTTACCGCTATGCGAAGTCGCTGTAATGTCAGGACCTAGTCATGCGGAAGAGGTTTCAAGGAAGATTCCGACTACAAATGTCGTGGCAACTCAACGCATGGATATGGCTGAATTTATACAAGACACATTGATGAATTCCAATTTTAGGATTTATACAAACCCTGACGTTATGGGGGTTGAACTTGGCGGGTCGCTTAAAAACGTAATCGCTTTGTGTGCCGGAATCCTTGACGGAATGGGGCTTGGAGATAACACAAAGGCGGCTTTAATGACTCGTGGAATAGTTGAAATGTCTAGGCTTGGCGTGGCTTTAGGGGCAAAAGCCGAAACCTTTAATGGCTTATCTGGAATGGGTGACTTAATTGTTACTTGTACAAGTATGCATTCAAGAAATCGGCGTGCAGGAATATTAATAGGTCAAGGAATGTCAGTTTCAGAAGCACAAAAAACGGTAAAAATGGTGGTTGAAGGTGTAAAAACTTGTAAGGCGGCGAAAGAACTTTCAGATAAAGTTGGAGTAGAAATGCCAATTGTAAACCAGGCGTACAAGATTTTGTTTGAAGGAATGCCACCTGCCGAGGCTGTACCAAATTTGATGGGTAGAGGTAAAAAACACGAGAGTGAGAAAGCGTTTTTAAATATATGAAAGAACAAAATCTAGAACAAAATTCACAATTTTCCAGAACTGAACTGTTGCTTGGAAATGAATCGACAAAAAAACTTAAAAATGCGAATGTTGCAATATTTGGCGTTGGTGGTGTTGGCTCGTTTACCTTGGAGGCTCTGGCAAGAGCTGGAGTAGGGAAATTTTCTATATTTGACGGTGACCTTGTGGACGTGACAAATATAAACAGACAGCTTATCGCCACCCATACTACGGTGGGAATGGAAAAGGTCGAGGCAGCAAAAGAACGAATTTTGGAAATAAACCCAACGGCAAGCGTTAATGCTGTTCGATGCTTTTATTCTGCTGAAAATGCGGAAGATATTGACTTTTCGGGGTTTTCGTATGTTGTAGATGCCATTGATACCGTGAGTTCAAAATTGTTAATAATCGAGCGTGCAAAAGCGGTAAAAGTCCCTGTAATCAGCTGTATGGGTGCCGGAAACAAGCTTGACCCAACTCGCTTTGAGGTCGCCGATATTTATAAAACGACA
>JAVXFE010000150.1:0-5131 GCA_036658075.1 Oscillospiraceae bacterium | reverse complement strand
AATACATGCACATGTGGCAATGAAAATTTGAAATTGACAAGAGTTGTGCTGCGTAATGCTGGAGCGCTAATTTGAGAAATGAGAGATTATTTTGAATGTGTGAAAAAGCCACGCAAACCCTTATCCAATGGGCTTTTTCAAAAATATCTTTTTTGGTGTCCTTTCCCAAAATAAACCACCCACACCATCACCCACACCATCACCCACACCATTTCGGTGTGGGTGGTTTTAATTTCAGGACTTATTTGTTTTAATTTTCAAAGTGTTAAACCGCTGTTCTTTTTAAATCCGCCTCCGCATATATTGTTATATATATTTAAATTGTGGAGGTAACTTATGAAAAATATTAACATGAGAAATATGAAGAATATGCGAATAAAAAACATCAAGACACAAAAACTAATCTTTTCTGTAAAAACCCACGTGAGAAATAACAGAAATCAATATATCCTCACATGCATTTCCCTTATAATGGGACTTGTGGTGGGCGTTGTTTCGGCACTAATATTGCGTGATGGCAACGCAGAAACCCTAAATTCTTACATAAACAACTTCTTTTCGGCGTATAGCCTTCAAGGCGTATCAAGAACCGAAGTCTTTAAACTTTCGCTTATCGGAAACCTTAAAACGGCGGCTGTTTTGTGGACATGCGGTCTTACGCCGTATCTCATACCGCTTTCGCTTATTCATGTTGGAGCAAACGGCGTAGGTATCGGGTTTTCAGTCAGCTTTATACTAAAGGAATTCATGCTTAAAGGGGTGCTTTTTTCGCTTGTATCACTTTTACCGCATAATTTAATTGCCCTTCCTTCAATAATAGTGTATACTGTGTTTAATATTAATTTTGCCATAGAGTTTAAAAAACACAAGCTTGATAATACTTTGCAAAAGGTAAAACGCAATCTTATTATTAAAAATTTGACGGCTTTAGGTATTTTTATTGGAATGCTAACAATATCATCACTTATCGAAGGCTACATAATTCCAACGTTTATACGCCCATTATGTGGAATGTTTATAAAATAATCTAAAATATTTTGTAGAATTTTAAATTTCCTCTTGTATTATCGTGATATTTTAGGTAAAATGTATGTATGATTTGCGTTTTCTTAAAATTAGCAGTGATAAAGAGGTGATGAATGTGGATAAGCTTGAGAAATATTACACGTTTTTGAAGTATGAAAAGAAGGTTTCAAAAAACACCTTTGATTCATATAGGCGTGATATCGCTAAATTTGCAGACTATCTTTCGGCAAATGATAACATGGATTTAAACGAGGTGACTCAGGATAATATAAAAGATTTTTTGGACTTTCTTAAAAATAAAGGTGCCGCACCGTCCAGTTTAACACGAAACCTTGCCGCTGTCCGCTCTCTTTATCGTTTTTTAATAAGTGAGAATCTTGCGAATTTTAACCCAACGGCTGATGTGCGTCTTCCAAAGTTCGAAAATCCCTTGCCGACGATTTTAACGCCACAAGAAGTGGGGATACTTATCGACGTGCCACATAACAACACGCTTAAAGGAATCCGTGACATAGCGATTATGGAACTGTTATACGCCACAGGAATGCACGTTTCGGAGGTTATTGACATATCGCTTAAAGACGTGAATATTAGGGTTGGGTACGTTAGATGCCGAGGGCGTGAACGTGATAGGATTATACCTATATATTCCAAATGTCAGGCTGCTTTAAAGATGTATGTTGATTATGTGCGTCCTGTGTTTTATTATGAAAGAGTGCCGTATAAAGACGATTCGGACGTGCTATTTTTAAACCAAAAAGGCTCGTCATTATCACGGCAGGGAGTATGGAAAATGATAAAGCATTATGCGGCGAAAACGGAGATACCAAAGGAGATTACGCCAAACATTTTACGGCATTCGTTTGCGGTGCATCTTTTGGAAAACGGAGCGGATTTTAGGTCGCTTCAAGAAATGTTAGGGTACACAGAAGCCTCGGCGATAAATAGGTATGTAAAGATTGCAGAAAACAGAATAGCGGAAGTGTATAAAAGAACGCACCCTAGAGCGAGCAACGACCTTTAGGCATCATACAATCACGAACATAAAATTGTAGGGGACGATGTGAGCATCGTCCCGAATGTGCTTGGTTTTGACCTTTACCATATTAATGTTCGAAGCGTCATACACCAAGTTTGGCAATCGCATAACCCGTATGAATACCGAGCATTCAACGCTTTTGCGCGGTATTCGGGTGGGGTTCGGGGGAGGGGGTTCGCCTCCCCGAGGACTTTTTGGTTCCGACAAAATAGCAGATGTTCTGTTTTTCACTCTCGCTAAAGCTCGATTTCAAAAAGAACGACTGTGCTAGTAACCTCGTTCCTCGCTAACTAGCACATGTCCAGTAACTATTCCATGTTTTTTGAATTCTAACAAGTGCTTCCATGTAATAATAATCTCCCCAAATTTGGCATTCATCAACGCCTAAATCCACAGGCAAGCTATATACTCCGTTTTTCAAAATACCATTTGAATCCTCATCTTCCTTAACCAGATGATTTTTAGTCAAAACTTCCATTATCTTAATAGCTTCTTTATAAAATCTTTCTTTATTTGAATCGCTAACAGGAAGGATATCGGCAATTTCTAAAAGTCCACAAGCACATATTGCGGCTGCTGATGTATCTTTTTGAGTTTCGTTATCCATAAAATATAAATCCCATGCACAAACTCCATCGGCTGGAATATGAGCCAAAAAATAGTCGGCAGCTTTAACAGCGGTTTCAATGCATTTTACATCACCTGTATATTTATAACTTATCGCAAGACCGTATACCGACCACGCTTGACCTCGTGCCCAACAGCCTTCTTTATTAAAGCCCTGTGACGTTCCTTGTTCAATAACCTTGCCTGTGTCAGGGTCTAAAATGCACACTTGGTATGTCGAAAAATCTTCTTTTATTATGTACTTCATAACCTGCTTTAGGTGACTATACGCAATATCATAGAGCTTTTTGTCGCCTGTAACTTCACTAGCCCAATACAAAAGAGGAATATTAAGTAGACTATCTATAATAAACCTTCCACGCATAGGATTATCCTCGGTTAGACTACCGTTTTGCTGTAAAATATTAATGTTTTCTTGATATCTTTCAGTCAAGACATATGCGGCATCGATACAAATCTTCTTGCTTTCATCGTCTTTTAAAATTCTATACGCACTCAAGCACGACAAGATATACAAAAAGCCTATATCGTGATGTTCGATAAGCTCTCTTTCATACAGACGTTTTTTAAAAGATTCAACATGTAAAAGACCTGCTTTTTTGTATTTTTCATCATGTGTAAGTTCATAAGAAAGCCATATCATTCCTGTATAAAACGATGATGTCCAATCTGAATACAGCTCCATTGACGCATTAGGAATCTTTAGATAATTTAAATCTACACTACATGAAGATAGAAATAAATCTTGGGTGTTTGAAATGTTTTTTGCGGTTTGGCTAACACAAAAGTCCAGTGCATCTGAAAATAATTTTTTAAGTTGAGTATTCATTTGTATGCTCCTTAATTTTATATTATATTAATTTAATGCTATTATACACAACGCTATCACTCGTGTCAAGCATATATCACCTTGCGAAAAGCCTTCAGTTTTCGTAGTTTTCACACACAAATCCGAAATGTTAAAGCAAACTTTTGTTCTATTTTCAATATTTTTTAATATATATGAATACAGGAACAAAATAAATTATAACTTTTGGAGGATAAATATGCAAATTCATGTAGTTAAAAAAGGCGAAACGGCGTACTCAATTTCGAATTTATATCATGTAAATTTAAGCTTGCTTTTGGGCGATAACGGACTCACTGAAGACTCGAAACTTGTTGTGGGTCAAGCTCTTGTTATACAGTTTCCTCGAAAAACGTACGTTGTGCAAAGTGGTGACACTCTCTCGGCTATTGCCCTAAAAAACAACATTTCCCTTGACGAACTTTATCGAAACAACTACTCACTTTTTGGAAACCCTAACATAACCCAGGGACAAATTCTAGTTATTGAATACGAGCAAAAAAAGCTAGGAACGTTTGAGGCAAACAGTTATGCTTATCCGTACATAAAAGATGAGTTGATGAAAAAGCAGTTGCCGTACTTGACATATCTTGCCCCATTTACGTATGGAATACAGGCTGATGGGTCACTTGTAGATTTAAACGATGAGCAACTTATAAAGCTTTCAAACATGTACGGCACAAAAAAGCTAATGCATCTATCAACTTTGACAGAGGCAGGGAACTTTAGCAACGACCGTGCGCACTTGGTTTTAACCAACCCCGAAATCCAAAATGTCCTAATCGACGCCATAATTGCAAACATGAAGGCAAAAGGTTATGATGGATTAGATGTGGACTTTGAATTTATCTTCCCTGAAGATAGGTATGACTATGCTACATTTTTACAGAATTTACGGCTTAGGTTAAACCCTTTGGGATATCCTGTGTATTCTGCACTCGCCCCAAAAACTCATGATAATCAAAGAGGAATATTATATGAAGGTCACGACTATAGTCTAATCGGAGCGGCAACAAACAAGGTTTTGCTTATGACATATGAGTGGGGCTATACCTACGGTCCACCAATGGCGGTGGCTCCGCTTAACAACGTCAGAGATGTTGTAGAATACGCCGTAACTCGAATTTCGTCATCAAAAATGCTTTTGGGAATTCCTACATATGGATACGATTGGACATTGCCTTTTGTGCCGGGTGGTAACGGCGCACCATCGATTTCACCTGTTGAGGCACTCGACCTAGCACGTAAATATAATGCAGAAATTGAGTTTGACGAAATAGCAATGGCACCATGGTTCAAATATTCAGATGAAAACGGCGTTTTGCACGAGGTGTGGTTTGAGGACGCCCGCAGCATAAAAGCAAAGTTAAAGCTTGCCCATGACTTCGGATTTTTTGGTATTGGATATTGGAACTCTATGCGAGATTTTCCACAAAATTGGGTAGTTTTAAACGCATTGTACAATATAGGATAATTTATATTTGCTAAAACTATAGCCGCCCTTGACCGAGGGCGGCTCAGACTGAAGACAAAGTCCACGTTTTATGGAGGCTTTGTCTTTTTTTGTGTCTAAAATTTCTTTAGAAAATAAC
>JAVXFE010000149.1:0-5143 GCA_036658075.1 Oscillospiraceae bacterium | reverse complement strand
ACGCCAAACATACAAGCACTAAGGGCTATTATCCCTTCTGAATTTTCACGCAATACCTCCATGTCAATTCTCGGTTTATAATAAAATCCTTGAGTAAACCCGAGCGACACAATGTTCATTAAATTTTTATAGCCCACATTATTTTTCGCTAATAAAATCAAGTGACTACTAATAGAGTCATATTCATGAACCTTATCATAGCGACCTCGTGCCGCCACATAGACTTCACACCCCAAGATGGGCTTTATGCCTTGGCTTTTTGCATATTCATAAAATTCAATAACCCCATACATGTTTCCGTGGTCGGTTATTGCCATAGCGGTTTGTCCTAGTTCTTTAGCACGGTCAACGATTTTTTTTATTGTACCCTCTCCATCTAAAAGGCTATACGCTGTATGAGTATGTAAATGTGCAAAAGACATAGGTGTCACCTCTTCCTTCTATATAAATAGTGCAAACATAAAAAATCAAAAAATTTATTTTGCCATTTCTAATATTTTTTTAAACCTATGATTAATCCCCGATTTGCTAAGTGGTGGATTAAGCAAATTCCCGAGTTCGCCCATGCTCAAGTCCTTGTGTTCAAGCCTTAAAAATGCAACTTCACGCAGGTCATCAGGCAAATTTTCAAGCCCGACAAACTTGTCGACTTTTTCAATCGCCTTAATTTGTTCAATCGAGGCACTTATAGTTTTTTCCATGTTCGCTGTTTCACCATTAACGCTTCGATTCACGTCGTTTCGAATCTCTTTCTCGATTTTCACATTTATAAGTGCCATTTGCGATTTAAACGCACCCATATATGTAAGCACATCCGAAATAAGCTCACTATTTTTTACATACAAAACATATTTCGACTTTCTCATCACTGTTTTAAATTCAAACCCAATTTGTTTTAGCACTTCTTGCAAATCGTTGCTTAACAAATAATGAGACGTTATAATTTCCAAATTATAATTTTTTTGTGGGTCAATAACGGTTCCACCACCTAAAAATGCACCTTTTAAAAAGGCACGCTTGCAACATTCACGTGCAACAACGCCTTTTGATATTCGATAATTGATTAGCCCTGTTGAAGAATTTATAAGTTTATAATCCGCTAAAAGTTGCATAATCTTAGTTATATCAGTGGTTTCGGCAACATACCTCACGGATTCATCAGAGATTTGTTTAACAATAGGTTCAAACCCCAATTTTCGACTTATATTTATATATGACCCCAAAACATCCTGATTTTCAGTTACAAATTTTATCGACCCATGGTCAATGCTTGCACCAAATAGTAATAAACCTGCATATTGTGCATTATCGCAACAGGTCTTTGCGTTTTCGCTTTTGTATATCTCTTCTTTCGCAAGTCTGGAAAAAGATTTCATGTCATTCCCCTCACTATTTATTTTTGTGGCTTGGCGTGTATAAAACTACACCCTCTTCGCTAACTTCCACGCCCGACACATGTCGATTTTTATTTATTATATCAATAAGAGCATCTGCTAAAACCACTGCATTGTGGCGTATAAACTCGCCATTTTCAACATATGCAAAATCTCGTTTTACAAGCTCGATATTTGCCGCCCTAAATCTATCTTCATCTAAAAAAACTTCAGTCGCCTCCTGGCTCTTATACTTCGAGATAAAAGGTGCGTCAATTTTCTTATTGTTTACAATACAATAATCGATAAAATTTTTCGACGTATGCCGCAAAATTGCTTCAACATGGTCAAAAGCGGTATACCCGTCAGTTTCGCCATGCTGGGTCATAATGTTACTTATATAAACAACAGGCGCCTTTGCTTCTATAATAGCCTTAGCGACTCCATCTATAACCAAATTTGGAAGCACACTGGTATAAAGACTTCCAGGTCCTAACGTTATAAGGTCAGCTTCTGAAATTTCACTTAAAACTTCTTCCACCGCCATTATTTTCTCTTTTTCTTTAGTCTTTGACCTAAGCAAAACTTCCTTAATTGGTGAATTATACGTTTCTGTTGCATGTCCAATTTGCGACTCGCCTATAACAATCTCGCCATTTTTAAGTATGGCAACGAGTTCAACATCTTCACCGGTAACCGGTAAAACTTTTCCCTTCACCTTTAAAACATCACTCACGTTTTGAACAGCGGTAACAAAATCACCTTCAAAGATTTCGTTCATTGCCGCCAAAAACAAGTTTCCAAAATTTTGCCCCGCTAAGCTCCCTGTGTCAAATCGATACTGCAAAAGCTTTTCCATTATTGGCTCGGTTTCAGCTAACGCCAAAAGGCAGTTTCTGACGTCTCCGGGAGGCGGCATATTTAACTCCTGCCTAAGAAGTCCGCTTCCGCCACCATCATCGGCAACCGAAACGATTGCAGTAACATCAGCGGTATACATTTTAAGTCCTCGCAAAATTGTAGAAAGCCCTGTTCCTCCACCAATCGACACAATCTTAGGACAAAACTTCTTACAGCTGTTATTGTTTTGAATTTCCATATTATACACCCTTTTCAATATCTCTATGAGTAACAATAGCGTGATGTGATGACTTATTTAGGAATTTATATAGCTCCTCTGCCATCGTGACGCTTCTATGATGACCTCCGGTACATCCTATGGCAATAACCAATTGCGATTTACCCTCTTTTATATAATGTGGCATTAAATATTCCACCATATCTGTAAGCTTTTTTAAAAATTCATCACTTTGTTCAAAATTCATCACATAATCATGCACGCAAGTTTCAAGCCCTGTATGTTCTTTGAGTTCAGCAATATAAAACGGGTTAGGTAAAAATCTAACATCAAATACCAAATCTGCATCAAGCGGTATTCCGTACTTAAATCCAAAGGACATAACATTAACAACCATACCCTCAAACTCTTCTTTAGAATTATAGATAGTATTAATATGTTCTTTTAATTGGGAATTTGTAAGCATCGATGTATCTATTATATGTGTCGCCATTGCTTTTGCTTCTTTTAAAAGAATTCGCTCTTTTTTTATTCCATCAATGATTCTTCCGCCTTCTGCCAAAGGATGCATACGCCGTGTTTCCTTATAGCGTTTGATTAAAGTCTCATCAGAGGCTTCTAAAAACAAGATTTCGTACTCATATCCCATTTCAACAAGTTCTTCAAGCCCTCCAGAAAGCTCACCAAATAAATCCCCACCACGCATATCACATACTAAGGCGGCATTCACGAGCGGTTCAGTAGAACGATGATAAATTTCAGCAAACTTCGGTAAAAGTTCAGGGGGCATATTGTCAACACAATAAAACCCTAAATCTTCAAGAACTTTAATAACCTGCGTTTTTCCCGCTCCGCTAAGACCTGTAATAATCAAAAATTTCATAATATACTTCCCCTTTAAAATTCTCCAACAGATTTAACCTCAGTGTCAAGGTCAACCCCGAATTTGTCTTTAACCTCTGCCTGCACATGCCTTATTAAAGCAACAACGTCATTTGCTGTTGCTTTATCCTCATTTATTACAAACCCCGAATGTTTTTCTGATATCATCGCTCCGCCAATTCTATAACCTTTAAGTCCTGAATCTTGAATTAGCTTGCCTGCAAAATAGCCCTCAGGACGTTTAAATGTGCTGCCCGCACTTGGCTTATTTAATGGTTGTTTTGATATTCTCCTTTCAGAAAGGTCATCCATTTCAGCTTTTATTGTTGCTTCTTCCCCATTTTTAAGGTTAATTCTACAACTTAATATTACAAAATCATTATCGCTAAAAATACTATGTCTATAGCCGAACTGACACTTTTCTCCCGAAATCGTTTCCACGTTTCCGTATTTATCGAGATATGTAACGCTTTCAACAACGTTTTTCATTTCACCACCATAGGCTCCTGCATTCATATATATTGCGCCGCCTAAGGTTCCGGGGATTCCCGCTACAAATTCAAGACCCGAAAGTCCGTTTTTATATGCCGTATTTGCAAGTCGTGCAAGCATAATGCCAGACTCTGCCACAATGGTAGTGCCTTCTACATCACATTTTCCAATGTCACCGGTGATTTTTATAACCGCTCCACGAATGCCTTTATCTCCCACGAGCAAGTTTGAACCGTTTCCCATAATAAAATATGGAACCTTCATCTGCTTTAAAAATTTTATAACCGTTTTGAGTTGCGGAATGCTTTGCGGTATGATTAACAAATCTGCCCTTCCGCCTATTTTGAATGTTGTGTGCTTTGACATGGGTTCGTCTACCGCAACATGTGACGCCCCAACCAATTCTGTCATAAGCATTATAATCGCATCTAACATATGCTTCACCTATGCCTTTAAAGTTTTAAGATATTTCGTAAACCGCTCTGCGGTAGTGTTCATGATAAGTTCCTCGGGGAAGTTTATATCCTCAAGCATTTTTATTGCATTTTCAAACACGCCAACTTCAAAACAACTATGTGCGTCTGAGCTTACAACAATCGGTGTTCCAATCTCTTTACACATTAACGCAATATTCCTACAGTTTTCTTTACTTCCTTTACGTACAGTAAAAGAATGATTGTTGATTTCAATACATTTGTTTTTTTCTTTTGCTTTTCGAACGACAGTTTCTATATCATATTTATATACATCGTTCCCGCTATGTCCCAGTATTGTTACATATGGATTTTCTAAAACGTTTAACCACGTTTTTGTGTGTTCTTCAAAGCTTCTCGAACGATAACACGGTTCATGAATTGACGCTATCATCATATCCATTTGCATTTGCTCATCAAGCGGAACGTCAAGATTTCCATCCGTGTCGACTACATTTCCTTCAATTCCAAACATAAGCTTCACGCCATCAACCTCCCTTGGGAGTCCACGCATAGTGTGAAAATGCCACATATGCGCCCCATCAGGAATTGACGGTGCATGGTCTGTCATGCATATCATTTCCATTCCATGCTTTTTTGCATATTGAATGTTTTCAAGAATAGTGCTATGTGCATGATCGCTACAATTTGTATGTGTATGTGTATCTACTAAAATTTTCATTTTTCCTCCATTTGAATCTCATTTAAGCATTACGTCTATATTCTTTAAGCGTTAATTCCCATTTGTTCTGCAATTCTACGATTTAGTTCTTCCGCCGCATTATATCCCATGCGTTTTTGTCGGTTATTCATTGCCGCTACCTCGAATATAACAGCTAGATTTC
>JAVXFE010000148.1:0-5146 GCA_036658075.1 Oscillospiraceae bacterium | reverse complement strand
TTTATCATAGAAATACCATTATTTCAAGCCTTATATTAAGTTTTTCTACATAAGATGAAGTTTTTACATATTGCCAATTTTGTAAATATGCTTTATTATATGGATATGAAGAACACGGCAAGTGAAATTTAAAGCAAAGGGGCAGGGTTATGAAAAAAAGAATATCAAGGCTTATGATGGCAATTTTTGTTATAGCGACAACTTTTCAAGTGTTCCCAATAACGAACCCGGGGGTGAGTAAAGTGCTAGCTAACGATTCAGGCTGGGCGGTTTATGAGGCAGAAGCCGAGCAATGCGGAGGCTATGCAGTGGTAAAAGAAGATAAAAACGCTTCCGGCGGAGCTGTTGTATCTAGGATTGGTGCACCAAACACGGATTTAGGAAGTGTAACCTTTGACATATACGCTCCTAAAGATGGGACTTATGATGCAACGATAAAATATATTTCTCAAAACTCGGATTCATTTTATGTATTGGTTAATAATGAAGAAAAGATTGAAATTAAGCAGGGTGTATCTGTTGAGAACAAAGCCACCGCTCCTGGAATTTCTAATATACAGCTTAATTTAAAAGGCGGAAGCAACAGAGTTAAAGTTTATAGCGACAAGAGCTATGCATTAGATTTAGATTGTATAATCGTAAAGGCAGAGCGTGAAAAGCTTGAAAACGTATACGAATCGTCCAGTGCAAAACTTTCAGGCGATGCAAAACTCAGGCGAATCTATAAGGCACAAGACGGTTATGGAATAGCGGGTCTTGGAACTCACGGAAGTGCGGAGTTTGACATAACAAGCGGCTCGGGAACATACACTCTTGGAATTTGGTATTCGGCGGCGGAGTATAGAGGCTTAGAAGTGTACGTTGATAACAACCTCGTTGAAACTCTATACTGTCCGATTACGGCGGAAGACTTTAACATCGAAACGATAACGACCGACATTGACCTTTCGGCAGGGAGGCATAAAATAAAGTTTACTAATAAATATTCAACCGCTCCCGATATCGATAAGATTCAACTTATAAAGACGGAAAAAGTTGGTACATCGAAAACTTCAAAGGGAATCAAAAATTTTGGAAACAAGCATTTTAATATTAAATATAACATGGAAACAGGAAAAGCGGATTTGTCGGTTAATGACGTCCAAAGGGTTAAAGGTATAGAATCAGTTGTAAAACTTGAAGACGAAAACAAGCTTAATACAGCCGTTAAATCGTCAGATTATACATATCGACGTCTTGAAACAAAAGAGCTTAATGACGGATACGGAAAAGGAAAAGTTTATACCGTTATATCTAACAGTGTCGGAATACCAGAAATGCGACAAAACTTTTATGTTTATGATGAAAAGCCTTACGCACTCATTAGTGTCGAGCTTAGCTCACCAAATGGTGTAAAGTCAAACTTTATGGCACCGATTACGGCAATGGGTGACAATGTAGCGAATATTGGAAATATAGACGATGGAAGGTCGATGTTTGTACCATACGACAACGATGCGTGGGTTCGATATCGTGGTGATGAACTTAGTGGCGTACATACCAGTTATTGGACAACGTCGGTATATGATAACACTTCGAGAAATTCAATAGTAATGGGTTCGGTTGACCATGACACATGGAAGAGCGGAACCAGCACATATTCGGCAGATTCCAAAAATGTCAACTTCTTAGGTTCCTTTGGCGGAATATGGTCGGCGAAATATACATACGATTATCACCCACACGGAAGCATAGATGGCACGACGATTTCGTCACCTAAAATGTTTATTGGATATTTTGAAGATTGGCGAGACGGAATGGAAACATATGGCGAAGCAAATAACTGCAACGTGCCAATGTTAAAGTGGGAAAGCGGAGTTCCTTTCGGCTATAATAGTTGGTATGGACAGGGATCAAAGGTTAATTATAAAGACTCGTGCGATGTATCTGATTTTGTAAAAGAACTACAGGATACAGACTTTCATGATGATGAAGGTGTCGCATATGTAAACCTAGATTCGTACTGGGATTCGTTTTCAGATGAAGAGTTAAAGAAGTTTGTAGAAAAGTGTCATAACAATGGGCAAAAGGCAGGAATATACTGGTCGCATTTTGTGTTTTGGGCAACGGATATGTCGTGGAAGATGGGCGTTCCGGGGACGGATTATACATATAGAGATGCGGCATTAAATGATGAAAACGGTGGCGTTGTGGCTATGGCAAAAGATAGCGGAAACCTACCGCTTGACCCCACAAGTGATGCAATGAAAGCTAGGCTTGACTATTTTATGACGAAATTCGTAGATTTGGGATTTGAGTTCTTAAAAATTGACTTCCTAAATTATGCGGCAATCGAAGGCGTACACGCTGACCCAAATGTGAAGACGGGAATGCAGGCGTACAACCAAGCTTTAAAATTATTTACGGATTATGTGGATACGGATAAGTTCTTCTTGAGTTATTCAATAGCTCCGATTTTCCCATACCAATACGCACATGCACGCCGAATCTCGTGCGATACGGCGGCGAATATTGGAGAGGTTTCGTACATGATGAACTCGCTTAACTTTGGCTGGTGGATGGACGACACGCTTTATAAATACGTTGACCCTGACCATATAAGTTTTGCGGCGTCACCCGGAGAGGCAAGAACAAGGTATAATTCGGCGGTTGTAACAGGGACGTTAATGCTTCTTAGTGATTCATATAAGAACCCCGCCATGAAAGATTTAACTCGTGAGCTAACGTCAAATAAGGAAATTAACGATATTGCACGCATGGGAAAAGCTTTTAGACCGCTTGAAGGAAACGTTGGAGAATGGGCAACGGACACGTATGTTTTAGAGACAGAAAAAGCGTTTTATATAGCGGTGTTTAACTTTGAACAGACAGCAAACAAAACGATAAATATTAACTTTGAAAGAGCGGGCTTAAAGCCTGATACCGAGTACACTCTTACGGATTTATGGACACAGAAAAGATATACGGTAACAAATGATTTTAAAACCACTTTGATGCCGACAGAGTCCACGATTTATAAAATTGATAGGTGAAATTAAAGGAGGATGAAATAAAATGACGGAGTCTGTAGCAACGCTTGCGGCAGAAAATATCAAATCAAAGGCAAAATCCATAAAACCGCAAAAGCTTAAACCGATAACACCACTAAAAACACGGCTTTTTCAACAAAAATACTTATTTTTAATGCTAATTCCCGCACTTATATGGGTGGTGGCAATGTGCTATTTGCCAATGTTTGGACTATACATGGCATTTATAAATTATGTCCCTGATGGAACGCCGTTTTTCGAATCGTTTTTTACAAGCGATTTTGTAGGACTACAGTGGATAAAGTATTTTATATTTGAAAGCGGAGATTTCTATAAGGTAATGCGAAACACCTTAGCCACAAGCGTTTTAACGATTATTTTCTCGATACCTGCACCGGTTATAATCGCCTTGTTATTAAACGAAATAGGCGGAAAGGTGTTTAAGAAAACGGTCCAGACTGTTTCATATTTGCCATATTTTATATCGTGGGTTGTTGTAGCTAATATTTTTCTAACCATGCTATCCCAAGACGGCGTAATAAATGGAATGTTGATGAAGATGGGAATTATTGAAGAACCTCTTTTGTTTTTCCAAAACGGTAAATATTTCTGGTGGATTGTTGCAATAGCCAATACATGGAAAGCAATGGGCTATAACTCAATAATTTATCTTTCGGCAATATCCGGCATAGACACAGAGATTTATGAAGCCGCAACAGTAGATGGAGCCGGAAGGCTTGCACGAATTTGGCACATAACCTTGCCGGGGCTTAAAAATACTATGATCATCATGTTAATTTTGGCAGTAGGTGGAATTTTAAATGCAGGGTTTGAGCAACAGCTACTTATGCAGAATAATTTGATTATGGATTACGCACTTGTTATTGATTTATACTCCTATAAGTTTGGTATCCAACAGGCAATGTACTCATATGGTGCCGCAGTAGGATTGTTTAAATCAGTTATATCCTTTGTTTTACTTGTTGTTGTAAACAACATTTCAAGGAAATTTGACAGTGCGCACATTATGTAAAGGGGGACAATAAAATGAATTCATTAAAAAAGACTAAAGGCGATTATATTATAGATGGCGTTATTGTCCTTATATTAATCGGAGTGTTTGTAATTACGTTTTACCCATTTTGGTACGTGTTTATCGTTTCAGTAAACGACCCGATTGACACTATGAAAGGCGGACTAACTTTATTTCCACGGACGTTTACGCTTAACAGTTATAGCGTTATTTTACAAGATAAAGAGTTTATGTCATCTATGTTTGTAAGTGTTTTAAGAGTTATCATAGGCACACCTTTATCGGTGCTACTTACGGCTATGCTTGCATTTGTGCTTAGTAAAAAGGAACTTGTGGGATATAAATTTTTTAGAAAGCTGTTTGTATTTACCATGTACTTTGGCGGTGGAATTATTCCGACATACATGGTATATAAAACCCTTGGCTTAATAGATAACTTTTGGGTTTATATTATCCCAAGCCTTATCGGGGTCTATAATATGATACTTGTGAACAGTTTTATAGGGTCGCTTCCTGGCGAACTTGAAGAATCTGCAAAAATTGACGGGGCAAATGATTTAACGGTTTTCTTTAAAATTATCTTACCGCTTTCAAAACCGATTATTGCAACGGTTGCCCTATTTGTAGCTATAAATCATTGGAACTCATTCTTTGATTCGTACTTATATACGAGCAAGCAGAGCCTAAAAACTCTTCAGGCGGTAATGATGAATATTCTAAATCAGTACCAGACAGCGTCGCTTACAAGTTCGTCAGCCGCCGCCGGTGCGGCAAAGGCACAATCGACAACCCCGGATAGCATTCGAATGGCGGCAACAATGGTGTCGACCATACCTATAATTATGGTATACCCATTCGTACAAAAGTATTTTGTAAAAGGTGTTATGATTGGAGCCGTAAAAGAATAGCCAGTGTATGCTGTGCATTAATTATAAAAACTATTATTTTAGGAGGGTTTTGTAATGAAAAAAGGGAAAAAATTATTAGCGTGTTTCTTGGCATCGAGTATGTTGCTTAGTGTTATGCTCACAGGTTGTGGCGGAAACGATAGCAGCACAAGTTCGGTAAAGCCAGGTGAAAAAGT
>JAVXFE010000147.1:0-5148 GCA_036658075.1 Oscillospiraceae bacterium | reverse complement strand
CTTCAAATTTTTTCGTTATTTCACGTGCGAGAACAATTTTCCGTTCGCCAAAAATTTCGTACATGTCTTTTAGTGTTGTTAGAACTTTATGCGGTGCCTCGTAAAATATAAGTGTGCGTGTGTCGTTTTTCACACTATTTAAATGCAAAAATCGTGTTTTTTTATTCATAGAAAGAAATCCCTCAAAAGTGAATCTGCTTGTGGGCAAGCCAGAGGCAACTAGAGCAGTGGCAAAGGCACATGCACCGGGAAGGGATTCAACAGCTATGTCGTTTTCGATGCATAATTTCACCAAATCTTCGCCAGGGTCTGATATTCCGGGCATTCCGGCATCGGTAATAATGGCAACACTTAGACCGGATTTAAGTTTTTCGATTAAATACGGACCTTTGTCACGCTTGTTATGTTCATAATAACTAGTGATGGGTTTTGTTATTTCAAAATGATTAAGAATTTTCATGCTGACACGTGTGTCCTCGGCGGCAATTAAATCCACTGTACGCAAAGTTTCCAGTGTTCGCATTGTGATATCTCCAAGGTTTCCGATTGGTGTGGGGCAAAGATATAGTTTACCGTTCATAAATTTCATTTATCTCCTTCGTATAAATCCCCGACTTTTCATAGACATAAAGTGGTGGGTCGAGGAATAATTTTGGCTTTCCGTGACGAGTTCCTTCTAATAATATAAGGTTTGCTGTTTTGTTATAATAAGGGTGGACAAAACGTAATCGTTTTGGTTCAATTTTATAAGCACGCATGATGCAGATGATATCAATCAATCGTTCGGGTCGGTGAACCATACATAATTTTCCGCCCGGCTCAAGCAACTCACTTGAAACTCGTATGATGTCCTCAAGAGTGCATTTCACTTCGTGGCGGGCTATAGTGAGCGAATTTTCCAAATTTATAATTCCGCCACCCAATTCTTTGTATGGTGGATTGCATGTTATATTATTGAAGGAACTCCGTCCAAAGTGTGTAAAAGCATTGTTTAAATTATCGCAAATAAAGTCGATTTTATGGCTTAATTCGTTCATTTCTATGCTCCGTTTTGCCATGTTTGCAATGTCAGCTTGAATTTCCATTCCTGTGATGTTTTTTGCCTCACTTTTTGCAGATAAAAGGAGAGGAATAATTCCGTTTCCGCTACATAAATCTAAAACATTTGCCCCCTTTTTTATGCTGGTTAAGGAGTAATCTGACAATAAAACAGCATCTATACCAAAGCAAAATTGTGTGGGATTTTGAATTATTTTGAGTCCTCTAAGTTGTAAATCGTCAATTTTTTCCTCTTTTTTTAATAAAACATCAATCATTTTCGATTCCTCCGTGTTCACTATTTGTTCATGAATATCGAAATATGTTCATTAAATATTCATAAATATAAGTGGAAATATAAGAAATGATATTTTGTTGTGCAATATGTACAAAAACATAAGGGAAAAAATAGCCAATAATCCCGAAAACCCTTTAAGAAAAGCGGAGTTGAACAATGTTCTTAATTTGTGTTTTAATATTTCCTGCATATTACAGAAATATTACAGGATTGTACAAACAACGATTTATCATTGTATTTATTATAGCAGAAAAAAAGATTAAGCACAATAACTAAAATTACTAACAATATTTTACAAATTTGCGAAAAACGACAGAAAAGAAAGAAAACATTAGCATATTGAAGAAAACACTGGGTTTTGAACACTAAAGCCGTTTGATGGATTATAGGGAAGGATAAGGACGATTTAAGAATTTGACGTATTTTTTAATTCACTATATAATAAGCTAGTATTAAAGAAAAGTAAATTTCTTCCAATATTTGATTGGCGGAAACAAAATTTATTATGAGGTGATTTGATGTTCGAAAGACTGAAGGGTAGATTTGTTAAAGCATCCTTATCAGCCAAGAGCTGTATCGCAATGACATTGTGTTCGGCGTTTGTTGTTTCTACATGTTGTGGATTTGCGTATGCGACGCCAAACTTAGTTACTATATACGATGCGGAAAAAGCTCCAATACATGTGAAGACTACTAGCGCAAGCGTTGGAAAAATTCTTTCAAAGCAAGGAATTGTTTTAAATAACGGCGATAAAATGAATATTGCTCTAAATGACAAGATTGCAAACGACACTATTATTGAAATATACAGAGCAAATAAAGTCAAGGTAAACTATCTTGGCGAGACAAAAGAATACGAAACTACAAAAACATTGGTTTCAGATGTTTTATATGAAATTGGAATTGAAGTTGACGATAACGATTCTATTACACCACGTCTCACCGATACGGTAGAAAATGGTGATGAAATTTCGATTGTTGTTTCAGAATCTCAAAAAGTTGTTGTTCAAGAAGACATACCATACAACACTCAAGAAAAAGAAAATTCAAATCGTGCAGCCGGTGAAAAAGTGGTTGTTCAAGAGGGTAGAAAAGGCGTTAAAGAATTTGATTATAACGTTGAATACAACAATGGCGAGGAAGTTTCAAGAACTCTTGTTAATGAAATCGTGCTTACCGAAGCCGTTGACGAAATTATCGAAGTTGGAACGCAGTCAGTTTTCGAACTTGGTGCAATTCCTGCAAGTAAGCCAACGAATTATAAATCAGTAAAAACATTTCAGGCTACAGCGTACGATGCGTCTCCGGCCGATAATGGACCATGGGCAGGACAAACGTCTACAGGAATGAAACTTGAATATGGTGTCGTTGCCGTTGACCCACGAGTTATACCATATGGAACAAAAATGTATATTGAATCCGCTGATGGTCAATATATTTATGGATATGCAATAGCCGGCGACTGTGGCGGTGCAATAAAAGGAAATCGTATCGACTTATTTTATGATTCACGGACGCAATGCAACAGCTTTGGTCGACGTGATGTAAATATATACTTCCTTGATTAATTAAAATGAATTGTAAAAAGGGGACTGCGAAAATGTGCGGTCTCTTTTTTTGTGAACAAATCTTACCTAAAACGTTCGGTCCTTGTGCAATTTTCACAAGGAAATTTTAAATTTCTAAAAATAGCGAAAATAGTGGTGGTTGAGGGGGTTTGCACTAGACGAAACGTAAAAAAATGGGAATGTTACAGTTGTGTTACAAGTATATAAAAGATAAAAATTAGTGAAATCCTCTAATTTGTAAGCATAATAGCCAAACTTTTTTGACGGGGTTAAAATTAGAGATAAATAGAGAAAACATGCGAAAAGCTAAGAATATATGAGAGAATATGTGATTGCGTGCGACAATAACAAATGGTTGTCCCTTAAAACAAATGAAGCGGAATTGAGGATTTGACGTTTTACTAAAAATCTTATATAATACTAAACGTTGTGAGAAATAAGAAAATGCATAGAAATCATAAGAAAATGCATAAAACTTATAAGAGGTGATTTGGTGTTAAAAATATCTAAGAAATATTTGAAAATGTTTGAAACAGCAAAAAAAGCTACATTAACAACAATTTGTTCTGCTTTTGTGGTTGTGTCATGTTGCAATTTTGCATATGCGACTCCCAATGCAGTGACAATATATGATGCCGAAAGTGCGCCTATACAAGTTAGAACTACCGGTAATAGTGTTGGAAAAGTTCTATCAAAGCTTGGAATCGTACTTAATGACGGCGATAAAATGAATATTAATCTTAATGAGAAAATTCAAAAGGATACGGTTATTGAAATTTATAGAGCTGTTCCTGTAAACATAAATTATCTTGGCGAAACTAAAATTTATCATACAACAAAAAAATTAGTTTCTGATATTTTAGATGAAGCAGGGGTTGTTGTGGACGATGAAAATGGCGTTACACCACGACTTACGGACACTGTCGAAGCGGGAGACACAATAACTGTTGTTTCAAAAATAACGGAGACGTTGGTTGTACAAGAACCTATCGCTTTTAATGCTCAAAATAATGCGAATGCTGAATTATCCAGAGGTGCTACTGTTGTTTCTCAAGAAGGCGTGAACGGAATAAGAGAATTTGAGTATGTTGTTGAATACAAAAACGGCGTTGAAGTTTCAAGATCTTTGAAACGTGAAACTGTTTTGACTCAACCTATTGATGAAATTGTTGAATATGGAACGAAAGATGTTTTTGAAGTTGGAGTAGTTCCGGCAAGCAAAAATTTTAGTTATTCAAAAGTGGAACAATTTAATGGTTCTGCATACGATTTATCGTTTGATAGCTGTGGTAAAAATGTAGGAGATCCATACTTTGGCATTACGTCGTGGGGAATAAAGGCTCGTTATGGCGTTGTCGCAGTTGATCCAACAGTTATACCATATGGAACAAAGATGTATATTGAGTCAGCTGATGGTCTGTATAAATATGGCTATGCGGTGGCCGGCGATTGCGGAGGTGCCATTAAAGGCAACCGAATTGATTTATTCTATAATACAAAGAAAGAATGCTACGATTTTGGACGACGTGCAATAAATGTTTATTTTTTAGATGAAGAACCCATGATGAAAGAACAATTGAGATAAGCTTTAATAATTTAGATAATATGATAATATAACGATGACAGCCATATTTGTGGCTGTCATTTTTGGCGTAAAAACGTGGGATTAGGTGAAAATACCACAAAAGGTCGAAAAAAGATAAAAAAGGTATTGACAAGAGAGATGAAAGATGCTATAATAATCAAGTTGCTCCGAGAGGAGAAATCGAATATAGCGATGATATCGGCGTTGAAAAATGACGTTGAAAATCGGAAGTGAAAGCAGTTTTAAATTGACAGCGGTCGGGAGACATAGCAGGTCATTTTGAGAAAGATTGCAAAAGAGTTTTGTGAAACTTAGCGGTGTTTTTGAAGAATTTCAAGGAATTAATAATGGATTTTAAAGAGTTCGTTATAGGATGAAATGAAAAGGTGAAAAAATATTGAAAAAGTTAAAAAAAAGACTTGACACGGAAGGTTGAACGTGCTATACTAGGTAAGTCGCTCGACAAGAGAGACACAACAACCTAACAGACATGAGATGTCAAAGTTAGGAATAGATGTTTGAAAAGTAAATAGTGAAAAAGCAGTAATAAGTATAGCAGTATACTATTACTAATTGCACAAGGTAAGATTTACCTTGTCAATTCCAAAAAATTGTTTTAAGCGGAACGGTTGATGGTTTACCATTAACAATAAGCTAAA
>JAVXFE010000146.1:4370-5182 GCA_036658075.1 Oscillospiraceae bacterium | reverse complement strand
CAAAATCTCATCCTTTTTGGCAAACAACTTTGTCGCTACTGTGTCATAATCATTAGGCTTCGCCATTTCAAACAGTTCTGAAGACTTCGTAAATATTTTGATATTATTAATAATAATATCAAGCACATCATTTTTTGAAGTTGCACTCCTTACGCTTTCAAAAATATTAATCTTAACGTTTTCTGGAAGATAGTACACTTTTGTTTTATAGATTTCGCTACCTTTTCCATTTAAAACACGAACTGTGTACTCGCCCTCTTTGATTGACATTTTATAACTAAAATTCAAAATGCCATTTGTATTCATGTCGACCTGACCTATATAATCAAAAACTGTTAAAATCTCTTCACCGCTCATACTTTGGAGATTATCTTCATTAAAGCCGGGTTTAAAAATTTCGAGTGTAACCATTTTATCTGAGGTACCAACATCACCCACAATATTCATTTTACCGTTTTTAATAGTGATATTAAAAAAGTCACCCTCTGCATTTATATTAACAATTTTTTCTCCCCACACGGCTAAATTTGTTGCAACCATGTCATATGAATTAGCCATATTTGGCATTGTGGAATTTAATTCTAACTTTGCGGAAATAGTAGAAATTTCTTTTGCCTGTTTAATCATAGCACGTGCAAATATGCTCTGTGCCGACGTTAGATTTTCGATTGTTTTTTCAGCTTTTTTTATTGCCGTTTCAGAAGTATGCTTTAAAGTCCCGCTTGCTCCCTGACTTATGGAATATAAATCTGCAATGCATAAAGAACCATCAGCAAGAATGCTTAAAGCGAGCGATACCTCGTTTATACTAA
>JAVXFE010000146.1:0-4360 GCA_036658075.1 Oscillospiraceae bacterium | reverse complement strand
TGATACGCTCACCAATAACCTGATTTTGTTCTAACAAATCCAAGACCGCTTTGCTATCCGCAATCTTTATAGATTCAATTGACTCAAGCAGATTAATTTGAGTGTTTATCATTTGACCTATATTTTTTGTAGACGCATTGCTTGATAGCTTTGGTGAAATTAAAGCTTTAAACTTTTCATAACTCTTAACAGCGTTGCTGGATGCGGCTTCAATTAAAACGGATGTGTCCATTCCAATCAAATAAATCGGCTCTTTACCCACAGAATTGCACGCCACGGAGTCACCATATACGTTTATGCCACTCACTCCACTTGTTGTCGCTATAGGGTTATTTTCATTCCGCCCCCATGCCACAACCACTGGCTTTCCCTGTTTATTATAAACATATCCGGTCGCATAATCGCTTAATCGAATTTTTCCATAATACTTTGCCCCGCTCATAATATCGTTAAAGTTTTTAAATGCAAAGTACGCAAGTTTAGGCATAAAATCTTTATGAATAATCCCAAAATTGTGTTCAACATTACTTTCATCTGTTCCGTCATTTCTAAAGTCATAAATAGTATTATAATCTATCGCCTTTTCATCTGAAATAACCAATTCTTTAACAATTTGAACTGCCTGTTTTTGCTCACCCGAACCATCTTTTCCAACATGTGTGGGCCAACCGGTTTCGCTAATTCCAATATTTTTAAAGCCTCCGTTTTCATTTACAATAGCAGTATGACTATCCATTAATTTTTCAAGTTTTCCATCATCTGCAGTTTGTGGCCAAACATATGGGTGATATGAAACGCCTTCAACATAATCGTACATGCCAAGATTCATAATTTCGTTCATATAATCAAAACTTGTACAGGTCGTAACTCCACCATAAATCATTGCATCAGGACGAACTTTTCTAATCGCCTCAGAGGTCGCTTTTACCAGAGCTACATATTCCGCTGGGCTTGGCTCTCTTCCCCAAAAGCTTTTTAAATCCGGTTCATTCCAAACTTCAAATGTTTTTATCATAGGATAATGCTTAGCTGTTTCTGCCGCATATTTAGCAAATCCAGCTATAGCTCTCTCTTCCTTCGGTGCCCCTTCACAATAAAGAGGGTTCTCATAACCGAGTACAGCAATAAATTCAATCCCATTTTGAGATAATTGGTTTATATACGTGTCAGAAAATCCAAAATCATATACGCCAAAAGCCTTTTCTACACTCTTCCAAAGGATTTCATCTCTAACTGTTTTTATTCCGGAAGCCTTTAGATAATCGATATCTTTAGATTCCGTATTTCCAAACGAAAAATGGGTTGCTACACCTTTACTTGAAAAGTCGAAATTATTATTAGTCGCATTAGATTTAATAAAACTAACTTTTGGAGAAAAATTTGCCACTACATTATCGTTACATTTAATCTCAATATTGGTGGTATATATTCCTTCTTTAGCAAAATCAAATACACAATCCTTTTCAATTATTTCCAAATACTTCATATCAAATTTAACTTCTTTGTCACTTGTCCCTGTAGCACCGTATTTAATTGTATATGTAGAGGTTCCTTTATTCATATTTCCAATCCGAACTTTAACAATTGGTGCCTTATCTATTGACGAAAGGGTGCTGTCTCGTGATATTCGTATTTCATTATCCGAATTAATCGAAACATCTTTAAGACTTTCTATTTCCATTTTAGTATATCCCAAATTTGAAAGTTCAGATTCAGTACATGTGCTTAGAATTGCTTTCTTCACATTTTTCCCGACATTAAATGCATCAATTTTGACTGATTTAAAAAAGTTTTTATTTAAGTAAAATTGAGGTCTTACTCCTAATCTTCGGTTAGTTTTTACCGCACCGTTGTCCCATGCTCCAATCTTTCCCGGATTCGCACTTACATGTCTTAAAACGGTCGTTCCGCCTCGGTTACAAGTTCTAAGCCACCAACCGTTACCATTTCCTCCGTTTAGTATATCTTGGGTCTTATCAAGAACTCCATATTTCCCTGAATATTTTTCAAACTCATTCATAGACATTAACGAAATCCCAGTCGAAACATCAAAATACTTGTTTCCTCCACTAAGATTTTGTGAGCAGTTAGTTGTATCATCGCCACATTCTGTACGCCACACATGGTTTATATCGATATTATCAATTATAGATTGTGGCAACTTATAAGTAGTTCCATTGTAAATATTACCGCTATTTTTGAATTCACCGTTTAACCAATTCGCAATATTAGTTTGAGAGCTTGGGTCAAACTTTTGACCACTGCTGGGATTAGATATACTATTATATGGTTTGCCCGCTCCTTCTGATGTATCAAAAAAAGCTGTTCCGTATAGTTCATTAGAAAGCACATAAAACGCTGAAGATTCATTGCTTAAATCCGTATCCAGCAATATAAAACGTCTATCATCACCTGCCACCCGAAATAAATTTTCAGGTGGCGTATCATTCACAAAATTTTTAATATATTCGTCTTTTATGCTAACAGGACCTTCGATAACATCTGTCGCACTTATAGTAACACACATACAATTCATCAATAAAAATGTGATTAACACACTACTAATCAATCTTTTCATTATTGTGTTCCCCCGTTATTAGATTTCATATCTATGACAAACAACTCAGCCGTATTTTTATTCTTGATATCCACGTTTTCCTCCAAAGCCTTCATCGTAAAATCTGACCATTTTGACGGGTCTTTTGTAGATGCAAGACCGAGCGAAAATTCATACCACGCATCACGACTTAAAACATTTGCATCGTTAACCGCTATATTTAATCCAACTTTATTATTATCTTTAAACTCTAGCGGATTAAGGCTTGTTCGAGGAATAGCCATTAAATAACGTGTAAGGTTTGATTCGTTATTTCTAATAATGTTTGCAAATTGTTTGTTTATGACTCCCGCCTCTCTTGCTGGATTCCAAACATAATTTATCACGCCCACATTAGACAAAGCTACGCCAAGCTCATAATCATCATCTTTATACGACTTCGCCTTATCGCCCTTTCTATCGATTGCAACTTGAACACTATCACCATTCCAAATATCCGATCCTGTAGCTTCTTGGAGTTGTTTATAATCGTATACATCCACAAGCACATACAAATTATTTTCATCCCACTTTAACATTGCTCGTGCTTTAAACTTTTTATCATCCCACACAGCTTTAGTATCGGAATACATAGGCGGATTAATGTAAACAGGATATGCATCACTGAAGCTCTCAATATTTCCATCAAAGTTTTTAACATCAATTGGAGTGGCTGTTTTTGTTATAAGTGTAAAACTTAATGGCTGATTATTATGTGCAATAACGTTTCCATTTTCATTTTTTAACTTCATATCAACCACATAATGATTATAACTACTGCGTAGAACGCTCGAGATTGGAACAGAAATCGTTTTCTTTTCCTTGCCGTCTAAAGTTATTTTCTGCTTTCCTCCTGCAAATGAAATATCATTAGATTTCATCTCCAAATTTACGGTTTGTGGTACATCGAAAAGATTTTCAACTAATATATCAACCTTTTTCAAATTCTCAACGCCATCGTCTACAGGAAGCATTGTCATTTTTGCGATATCACGATTATGAATTACACCTGTTTCCTGTTTAACTATTTTGCCATTTTCGATTAGATTAATCGTTAATCTTTTTTCAGGCGTACTCATTCTTAAATCCTTATATGCAATTATTTCGCCCTCTTGCCCTGCCGAAACAGTAAAGTTCTCACTTCTCGTAATAATTTCACCATTTTCATCAAGTATTTCTATCATTCCATTAAAGGATTTATCTCCTCGATTTTCAACCGAAAACTTAAACTTCTTATTTTCATCTAAATAGGTGTTCCTTTCAGCCAATGGCCATGTCACAATATAATCAATATTCTCCGCCATTTCAAACTCCGAAAACTTAGTAAACCAGCCACATAATTTTTGGGACAACAAATCCCACGAGAACACAATTCCATCTTTCGCTGGATTTTCTTCTAACTTTATAAGGTCGTTCGCCTTTTTATTATATCGCCGTGCATATCTAAGTATTTCATCGCTATATTTCATACTAAGGTCACTGTTTTTATACTTTATATCTGCATAATCGCTAACTTCTTTCACTATTTTATCAGATTTAAGCTCCGGAAGTTTTTTAATACCATCTGATACCTGTAACAGCTCAGCCCACGTTTCCGAAATACCATATAACTGATATAGTGCCTTAGAGGCGTCAATAGTTTTAATCTCTTTTTCATTTGTAGAGTTTAAAATTTCATCGCCAATATTATAAATATCATCTATTTTATCTATGATTTCATTATAGTTTAGTTCTTGTTCATTCGACATCTTAAACGATTCCTTA
>JAVXFE010000145.1:0-5184 GCA_036658075.1 Oscillospiraceae bacterium | reverse complement strand
AAGACCGATACGGCGAGTTGTTCTTTTTGTAGTAAATGGATCAATAACTTTTTCTAAAAATTCAGGTGACATTCCTTTTCCATTATCGGAAATTGTAAAAACAAGTAAATCAGCTACAACGTCTTCAACAATTTTAAGAGTGATAAGGGTAGCATCTGCCACAATTGAATTTTGCATAATATCAAGTATATGTAGCGATAATTCTTTCATGATAATTATTGATATGTTTTGATAATGTCAGGAATTTCTTCAATAGTAAGTCTTCCATAAACATCATCGTTAACCGTCATAACAGGTGCTAAACCGCAGGCACCAATACAACGTGTGGCATCGATAGAAAATTTCCCATCAGCCGTACATTCTCCGACATCGATACCAAGAAGTTCTTTAACCTTTTCCAATATTTCACCGCTGCCTTTAACATAACAAGCCGTTCCAAGGCATACACCAATTTGATATTCGCCTTTTGGATTAAGCGAAAATTGCGTATAAAATGTAACGATACCGTAAATTTCAGCGATTGGAATATTAAGACCTTCTGAGATTATTTCTTGCACCTCAATCGGTAAATATCCATAAATTGTTTGTGCTTCATGAAGCACAGGAATTGCTGCACCTTTTTCGCCAACATGTTTGGCGATTACGGCACGTAGCTGTTCCTCTTGTTCTTTAGTCCCCACAAAAGGGCTAGATTTTTTGTTCATCAGTTAAAAACCTCCTATTTTAAAATGAGTGAAAAACACCCGTATTTCCAAAATTATAGTTGCCATATAAAAAACAGCACATAATGATAATTATAGCATTAAACATAATAAAAATCTATAATTATCATAAAACGCTGTTCGTGATTTTATATAAAATTTCACACGGATTTTTGGACACAATGTCTAAAAAGTGATTTGCCTCAGAAATATCACCCAAATAATGAGCATCTGAATTGGTAATAATGCCATATTGAGAATATTTAGGCTTTAGTTTTTCGACATTAGCGTTAGTAATTTCGACAGTTTTTACGCTTAGATCGGGTGGGATAAAGCCAAGGTTTGCTAAGACGCTATAACTCGCACGGTCAATGTGTGCAGGGACGGCAACGCCTCCGCATTCTTTTGCGTGATTTATAACGTCATAGATAGTGAGGTTGGTTGCTGACACAAGAAGATTTTCTTCTTCACCGACAATCTCATCGTTTGAATTCATATAATATTGATTTCCGAAGATTTCTGGGCGATTTTTTAAAGAGTTCATATTTTTCTTTATTATATTCCACATATCATTTGCCTTCGGAAGAGTGGGAAAATAACAAAGAACATGAACTTCTTCAGAAGTTTCAATTTCCATTCCGGGCAAGATTAATAAATCGTCACCTGCCGCTTGAATCACGGCACCGACGTTTCCGCATGAGTTGTGATCGGTTACGGCTATAATATTAAGACCTTTTAAACGTGCCATGTTCACGATATTATTAGGCGTCATATCGTTGTCACCACACGGTGAAAGTGCAGAATGAATATGCAGGTCGTAATAGAGCTTCATATCTTTAATGCGGACAGCTCAGCCGCAAGAGCATACGCACTTTTGTCAGATGACATAATAGGTATGTTTTCTATATCTGCCTTTGCGATGGCGTTTTCGTCAAGCCTAAACCCATCAGCGATGATAATGCAGGAGGCATCTGCTAAAGAGGCAACCGCAACGATATTAATATTAGTTTGAATTGTTATCCAGACATAATCTTGTTGTACCTTTGACATGGCAAGACTAAGCAGGTCGCCAATATAGCAACCATGAGCCTCTCTATCGAGGCCACCAGCACCAGAAATCAAGGTAAGGTTCATGGTTACTATAAGTTCAGAAACGGTCATAATTTTCACCCCAAATTTTAGTCATTTTCTTCTTTTTTATCTGTCATTTGTTGTATAAGTGAATTTAATTTTTCCTTTAATAGGAATATGCAATCAGTTTCTTTTGCATATCCACGCACAATATCTTCTGCCAAAGAATGACAGCATGGCGAGCCACATGAACCGCAATCAAGTCCGGGCAACCTGTCACGTATTTCATCAAGTTCAATTGCCATTTGCATTGCTGTTTTAATGTTATTGTCAAGTTTCATAACCGGACGATAGACCGGTGGCTTATCCCACATTCTTTCAATGTCATCATCAATTTTGTGAATGCGTTGTGGCAGGTGTTTGCAGATTCTCTTTATTCTAGAGCGAGCGACAAAGTTATTTTCGGTGGTTAATGGACCGCCAACGCAACCGCCAGGACACGCTAAAGCTTCAACGTAATCAATATCTCCCAGACGGTCATCTTCGATATCGTCTAAAACGTTAATAACATTATGGATACCATCAACCGAAACTGTACGTTCTGCATGGGTGGCACGTGATTCGCCACCGCTGGTTGCCCAAAGAATTCCAGCCTTCCCGGAATGAGTGAGCTTTTTCACATTTTCAATATTTCCAAGTTGCTGTGCCAGTTTTAGATATGTATCTTTTATGGAAATGACGCCATCAACTTCGGATTTATTAACAGATAAACCGTCTTTTACCGCTGTCGCTTTTGCGGCACAAGGGCTAATGAAAAAAATCCCAATTTCTTCAGATTTAAAGTTTGTGTGTTTTATTGCTACACGACGTGCATGTTCTGCAGAAATTTCCATAGGTGAACGTAGGGGGATGATATTTTTAATAAGGTCAGGAAACCTAACCGCAATAAGCCTTGAGACAGCAGGACAGGCAGAAGAAATAGCTGGTTTTAACAACTGTCCGCTTTCTAAAAGTTCTTGTGTTTTTGCACTAATTGCTTGTGCGCCTTGGGCAACTTCAAAAACATCGTCAAAACCGATTATGGTAAGTGCGGTTAAAATTAAATCCACATCTTCAGTTTTAGAAAATTGACCATAAAAAGCAGGGGCGACCAAGGCAATGTTAAATTTGTAGTTTTCAAGGCATTCAAACCCATCTGTTACTGCCTTTTTTGCATGATATGGACAAACTCTGATACATTCTCCACAATCAATGCAACGCTCTTTAAGAATTTTGGCTTTTCCGTTTTGAATACGAATAGCTTGCGTGGGGCAGAGCTTTAAACAGTTCGTACAGCCCTTGCAATTATTGCGTTCTAAGGTCACAGAGTGCCAATATATTTCGTCTATCATAGCGACACCGCCTATATAATATTTATAATAAGTTCCATGGTTGTACCTTGCCCAACCATGGATGAGATGTTCATTTCATCACTGTATTTTTTTATGTTAGGAAGACCCATTCCAGCACCAAAGCCAAGTTCTCGGACTTCGTTTGTGGCAGTAGAAAAGCCTTCTTGCATTGCCTTATCTATATCTGGTATCCCCGGTCCTGTATCTTTTAAGATAACACGGATTTTGTCAGAATCGATGGTGACATCAATCGTTCCGCCGTTTGCATGAATCACCATATTAATTTCCGCTTCATACATGGATATAGCAACTTTTCGGATGATTTCTGATGGCAAGCCAAGTTGACGTAATGTTTTCTTGACTTTGCTTGAAATTTCTCCAGCTAAAGTAAAATCGCTTCCATCAACGGAATATGTGTAGTGAATTTCATTATCCAAGAGTGTTTCCCGCCTTTCTGCCGCCCAAGCCATTTGAATAGAGCGTACCGCAGGCAAGATACATCGGAAGGTCGGTGGACATAATGACCATATCCTTTTCTTTGGCAAAATTAATTATATCGTCTGGAGGAGTTTTACCACGGACAAAAACAATGGCAGTAATGTCCATCATTTCCGCAGTTCTGATTACTTGAAGGTTAAGCAAACCCGTTAGTAATAACGCATGGTCTTTGACAAATGCCAAAACATCGCTCATTAAATCGCTTCCGCAAGCGGAGGCAACTTCGTGATTTAAAATATCATGCCCGGCATGAACTCTTGCATTTAATAATTCTTGTACTTTTGTAAGTTTCATAATAAGCACCGTTGCCTTTCTGACTTAAAACCAGTTTGATTTACGTAAAATTATAACACAAACCTTGCCAATAATCAACAAGAGTTTGTGTTATAATTGCACAAATTTTGTGCGAAGTTTTTGTTTGATAAACTATCTAATAATTTTAAATTATGGGAGCTTTGAAAATTTTATAAAATCATCAAGAGAAAAGTTCCCATCAGCGGTGCTTCTAAAAATATTATAAGGTGTTTCATATTGTGAACGACCAACACGAAAAGCGGATTTATAATAAAGCTTTGCAAGATTATACACGGTGTCGTTAAATCTACCATATGGATACGCAAACGATGTAACTTCACGCTTTGTTATGCCAAAGAGTATAGCGTTAGATTCACGCATTTCAGTTTCAATTTGTGCCGCTGAAAGTTTTGTAAGGTCACCGTGCGATACGCTATGACTATAAATACGGAAAACACCACTTTTGCTCATTTCCGCAAGTTGGTCACGTGTACAGTATCCCGGTTTGCCAATCAGACTTGTGGGAACAAACACGGTAGCTTTTGCATTATACTTTTTAAGGATTGGCATAGCTTTGGTATAATTATTTTCATAGCCATCGTCAAAGGTGATGATTATAGAGTTTGAGCAACGGTTTGAATATGAAATTTCTTCAGGGAAGAGGAATGTGTATCCTGATTCTGAAAGATATTTTATTTGTGCTTCAAAGTTTTCAGGTGATACAAAAAGGTATTTTGCGGCAGGATTTTCAGTTGTCCCAATAGCATGATACATAAAGGCTTTTGGTATCTTTTTTGTCATTACTCCAGGAGAAGATCTAACCGAGTGTCGGATTGCACCTTTTGCCATTTCTGTAAAATCAGCAGCACGGTCATAAGTAATGTTTTTGGCGGGGTGTAGCCACGTTCCGCTAAAAACACCAACTTCAGAAAGTTGGTTTACAGAATATCTTGCATATTCTGATATATTGTAATCATCGGCATAAGTTTGTACCTTTGTATTATCATAGATAATGCTGGGGACAGCTCTGTCTAACGCCCTTTTTAACATTATCAAAAAGTCTTGAGTTGTTATAGTGTCATTTGGAAGGAAAAGATTATCTCCGCATCCGTTAGAAATCCCAAGTTCACGTGCAATCAGAATATGAAAATCTGAGGTGTCATTAAAAGCGGCACCGGGAGTCGTAGAATTTATGAGATCCATACTCAAAATGCTTGTAACCATTTTAC
>JAVXFE010000144.1:0-5193 GCA_036658075.1 Oscillospiraceae bacterium | reverse complement strand
TTCAAACTTTTCAATGGTAAATACTACAAAGTTCAAACTTTTACTATACAATTTTCTTATAAAAAAAGAGCAAGGTCAAATGAACCTTACTCTTAATTTTAAAGAATATATAACTATTACGCTTTTCCGTTTGAACTGAACAAACGCATTTTTGCTTGTGCAACAGCTTGTACAGCGTCACGTGATGCACCGATATACTTACGTAAATCAAACAATTCAGGGTTTTCACCAAGCATTTTCTTAGTAGCATCAGTATAAGCCACACGCAAATCGGTATCAATATTAATTTTATTAACGCCTAGCGAAACAGCTTTCTTTATTGATTCTTCATCTACGCCCGACGCACCATGAAGCACGATTGGCATATTAAGGTCTTTTTTAATAGTATCAAGTCTTTCAAAGTCTAGCTTTGGAACACCCTTATATTTACCATGTGCGGTACCAATAGCTATTGCAAGATAATCAACGCCTGTTTCATCAACAAATTTTTTAGCTTCAGCAGGATTTGTAAATCTAGCATCTTTTTCATCAACCGAAATGTTATCTTCAATACCACCAAGACGGCCAAGTTCAGCCTCTACACTAACGCCACAAAAATGAGCAGCTTCAACAACTTTTTTTGTAACTTCAATGTTTCCTTCTAATGGCAAATGCGAACCGTCAATCATAACTGAAGACCAGCCGTTTCTAACGCATTTTATAGCAGTTTCAAAGCTACCGCCATGGTCAAGATGGAAAGCAACCGGAACGCTCGCATTATTTGCTGCGTATGTTATCATTGCTGAAAGATAACCGAAACCGGCATATTTTAAAGCACCTTCTGTAGTTTGAATAAATACAGGTGATTTTTCTGCTTCTGCTGCAGCAATAACCGCCTGCAACATTTCCATGTTTACTACATTAAATGCACCAACAGCATAGCCGTTTTTGTGTGCGTCTTTTAATATCTCAAGACCTGTTACTAACATAAATAAATACCTCCGTTAATTTGATTATATATTATTTAATTTTTATTTGAGTTAAATTTTTGACTTTTTCCAAATCTTCAAATGTCGATATATCAAACCATATGTTTTTACCACAATTTACACATTCTATAATAATAGCCTCGGGCGTGATTTCCATTTTAAGCAAATCGTCACCACATTTGCATGTAATCTTACCATCGTCAAAAAGGTCATTTAAATGTTCTAAAGCAATATTGAACTCTTGCATAATTCGTGCTAAACCATCTTGAGCGAAACCAGGTGATTGATTTAATTGTTCATAAAACTCTTCAAACATTTCGCTGTCTAACATTTCTTCATCAAGAAATTCACCATCTGCCATCATTTCATTTTCATCATACATGCTTAAAATTGTCTTTTCTACTTCTTCAGATTTTCCAATAGCAAAAATCGGTTCATTTGTTTGAGTACATCGAAAATCTCTATATTTAGATAGCCAAAGCTCGCCACGCTTAATTTTATAATTATGGGTGTCAAGGCAATCAATGCAAAGAGCGTTGATTTCATAACACTCACGGTTGGCAAGTTTGACTTTTGCAAATACTTTTTGACAACTTTGACATTTAACTTCTATACTTTTAAATCGTGAAACGTCAAAAATCGAGATTTCTACTTGCTGTATATCGCCACAATGCGGACATTGAAAGCCCAAAGATGTTGTTGATTTTATTGACATAATATTTACCCTCGGACTTTCTTTTAATTTATTTTGATGAATTATCACGATAATAATAATACAAATATTGTTGTGCAATCCCAGCATTTTCGCCATATTTATCGGCGGTAAAATCATCCATAATCTCTTCTTTTATGCCATAAACATCAGTTAATATTCTCTTTGTCCAAACATCCTTAGGAAAGACTTCAAAACGCTTTAATGAAAATAATAAAACACAGTCGGCAACCTTTGGCCCAACCCCCTTTATTTTCATAAGCTCCGTCTTAGCATCAGCAGTCGAAAGTTTTGTAATATTATTAAGATTTACCTCGCCGTTTGCAACTTTTTGAGCGGCGTCTATTATATATTTATCACGAAACCCAGCACGTAATGGTGCTAAATCTGCCACAGTAAGCTTTGAAATAGTTTCAGCACTAGGAAAAGAATAATAAGTCTTCTCTTCAAACTCAAGCGGTTTGCCAAAAAGTTCACACATTGCTAAAATTATCTTTTTTATTCTTGGAATATTATTATTAGCTGAAATTATGAAAGAAACGGTAGTTTCCCACACGTCCTGCTTTAATATTCGAATACCCTGCCCATATTCTATACACTGTGCAAGTTTTTCATCATTAACAGAAAGAGCTTTTTTTATAGCACCATAATCCACATCAAGTGTAAAATAATCCTCCCAAAATTCGTTATCTACATCATCGCAAAACAATTCATTATCATGAACACGGCAAACCTTTCCCGAGGCAATTCCTATATAATCATTATCGCTCATTTCCCATCTAAAGCATTGCCCACAATCAAAAGTATGTGCCGAATTAAAGTCATTTTCAAATTTTATCATATTATTTTCCTGCTTTGTATTTAGAATTTAACAGTAGATTTTACATGAAGGTTCTTAACGTTTATGTTCACCCTTTTCACGTTTATAGATGTGTATTCTTCGATTGATTGCCAAACCTTTTGTGCAACGAGTTTGGCACTTGTATTGATATGACAGGGATAATTCATAGACAAATCAATATCGATTATTAAACGGTTTCCCTTTGTTCCAACGCTTTTTACTTTAAGAATTTTATGGACACTTTCAAACTTTATTGCATCATGTGTACAAATATCTGCAATCGCTTTTGGGGATATTTTATAATCGCCAAGATAACTATATGTAGGGCGAATTACTGTTTTTTCTTCAGCAAAAGTTTCGCCTTTTTTCTTAAATAAAAGCATCATTGGATCAATAAAATAACCTGAAAATTGCTTTTTTACTTCAAAAGTCGGAACCGGTATAACATGCTTTCCTTGTTTTGTTCGTATCTCCGCTGCAAGCTTCATTTGTTCAGGTGTCGAAACATCTTCAATATGTATAATTTTCTCAATTGGTGCTACCCCTAAAACATCGGCGATATGATTTACCATTTTTTCACTCGTGCCAATAATCAAAAGTGACGTGACATTATTATCTCGAATAGCATCTTTTACAATTTTTGTATGTTCTTCATCGCTAAAAATGGCACATCTCACAGAAGCCATTTTGTTAGGTTCTCGTTTAGCAGAACGCCCGGCGATTATACGATTATCTGAAATTAAGAGACCGTCATCAATGATATGACTAATTTTATTCTCTTTTGCCACCCACATACTATGATGACTTTTACCTGTTCCTGACTTTCCAACCAACGCATACACTTTCATATCATAACTCCATTCCAAAACATTACTTAAAATTTTAAAGTTTGACATTAATCACTATTTTCAAGTATCTTATACGAAAGTCGCATTAAGCTATCACTAAGATGGACGTTTTCAACTGAAATTCCCTCAATTGCAGAAAGTTCTGTGTATGAGAAGTTAAGAAACGCCTTTATTCCATAACCTATAAGTTCGTTTGCCACATCTTGCATTGCCTCTTTCGGAACGGTAAGTATGGCAATTTTTGGCTTATATTCATCAATAAAAGATTTAATATTCAGATAATCCTGAACTTCTAAGCCATTGATTTTAGAGCCAATAACTTTAGGATTATTGTCAAATATTCCAATCAAATGAAACCCACGAGATTCAAACTTTGTGTTTGTGGCAAAGGTTCTTCCCATATTTCCGGCACCAACCAAAACGGCGGTGTTTCCACGGTCAAGTCCCAAAATCTTAGCAATTTCACATCTTAATGTTTTTACATTATAGCCATAGCCTTGTTGACCAAATCCGCCAAAACAGTTTAAATCTTGACGAATTTGTGAGGCCGTAACGCCCATTCTTTCACTTAACTCACGTGATGAAACACGTTCTGTCCCTGACGAAAGCATATCCGTTAAATATCTATAATATCGTGGCAGGCGATTTATAACTGATATTGAAACTTTTTTATCCATTTTAAATCTCTCCAAACTGCGTGCTGTATTAGTCTAATTTAGACATTACATAATCTGCAAATTGAGCAGAAGTAGCACCTGTATCACGACCTGTGATTGTGATTTCTTTTTCTTCATACATGCAAAGATCAAGAGCTTTTTCAAGCTTTCGTGCTTTCTCGACATATCCGATATGTTCCAAAAGCATTACAACGGCACGAATAATACTGCATGGGTCAGCATAAATATCTCTGCCTTCTTCTACCATTCTAGGCGCACTTCCGTGTATAGCCTCAAACATTGCATAACGTTTTCCAATATTTGCACTTCCGGCTGTTCCAACTCCGCCTTGGAATTCAGCAGCTTCATCCGTTAAAATATCACCATAAAGATTAGGCAAAACAAGAACCTGAAATTGCGTTCTGCGTTTAGGGTCAACTAACTTTGCCGTCATGATGTCTATATACCAGTCGTCAAGTTCGATTCCAGGATATTCTTTAGCCATATCCTGACAAATTCCAAGGAACTTACCATCAGTAGTTTTAACAATGTTTGCTTTTGTCACTGCGGTAACACGTGTTTTTCCAGCCTTTTTTGCATACTCAAAAGCCGCTCTTGCTATTCTTTCAGAACCTTCTTGTGTCGTAACGGTAAAGTCGACACAAAGGTCATTATTAATATGCACACCTTTTGAACCAACGGCATATGCACCCTCAGTATTTTCACGGTAAAACGTCCAATCTATTCCCTGCTCCGGAACTTTTACCGGGCGAACGTTTGCAAAAAGGTCAAGTTCCTTACGCATAGCAACGTTTGCACTTTCGATATTAGGCCATGGATCGCCCGCACGTGGAGTTGTTGTAGGCCCTTTTAAAATAACATGACATTTTTTGAGTTCAGCTAAAACGTCATCAGGTAAAGCTTTTCCGACTTCCGCTCTATGTTCAATCGTACAGCCATCTATTACATTAAATGTAAACTTTCCTGCAGCGGTTTCATCTTTAAGCAAGAATTCAAGAATTCTTTGAGCCTGTGCCGTAATAGCAGGACCTATTCCATCGCCACCAACTATTCCAATAACAATATTATCAAGCTTTTCAAAGTCCAAAAAGTCTTTTTGTGCCTTCATTTTTTCAACTCTCGCAAGTTGTTCAGTTATTAATTCAGC
>JAVXFE010000143.1:0-5273 GCA_036658075.1 Oscillospiraceae bacterium | reverse complement strand
GTGTAACTTACTTTCAATCTTAAACCAACCATAATCTTGACCGAAAATATAGTCTTTATCCCCAATTCTAATAGTTGTAAAAGATGTGCCGTTACTATAGTCTGCTGCATCTTTATACAAAAGCGGCATATTATTATCAAACTTCTTTTGCGGATGACCCTCTAATGTATCGATAGAGAATCCACCTGTTTTTGAATTGATTGTATAACTTACATACTCATTTGCAATTGAATACTCTCCGCCTTTTTCCGCTGCAAAAATTTGTGCCGGAAACATCATCATAAGCATTGCCGTTGCAAGCGACCATGCGATAATCTTTTTAAAATATTTCACTGTATTTGCCCCCTCTCAAGTTATGCTTCGTCTGGTCTCACATATACCCAAATTGTGAAGTAATCACGTTTATCCGTTTGGATATACACGGTGTACCAGCCTTCATCTAAATTACTTAACGTATAGTTGCCATTTCTTTGAAGTATTGTTCTTCCTCTGGTTTTCATCTGTCCCATAGTCCATATTCCGGTCTCATAACGTGCATATGATAAACCGCTAAAGTTTTTAAGTGCAATATTAACCGTGTTAACGTTTACAGAAGATGTGTTTGATGAATCCGGCATACTGTTGTTTACAAGAGCGATAGTATCGTAATATCCAACTAATCTTATCGTTCTGCGAACCGTTGTACAGTTTCCTACATCGTCATAAACTTTGTAATAAATATAATAAGGACTTGTTCTATCAAATTTGTTATTGGCAATATTATTCGGGTCGAATGTTCCAAAGTCTATCGTTACTTTATTTGTCAAGTCGACTTTTTCGCCGTTTTTAATATCATACGCTTTATAATCATAGAATTTTGAAATGTTATAAACATAATCGGAATCCTGCGACTCGGTCATTCCTTCAATAAATACAAGCTCTGGGGTTGATGTGAATTCAATAATAGGAGCAGCTTTATCGATTAGCTCAATATCAACACCGTATGAAGCCGTTGTGCCATTTTTAGCCTGCATATTAAAATTAAATAAGCCGTTTGCACTATAAGTCATAGATGTTAAATTCGAATAATTGCCTTGACTACCAAAGAACTTAGTTGGCTTGTCGGTTTCAACTTCAACCTTAACATCTTGATTTGTACCTTGATACTTATCGGTTGCAATAACGTATCCCGCTTCGCCTGCTGGGACTATTCTCTGATTCTCTGCCTTTAGTATCCATTCAGAATTTACGTCTTGTGAATAATAATCATACATAATGTTTACTCCTTTAATAATAGGAGCAACTTCATCAATCTCTTTCACTTTGACCATTATATTCTGAGTTGTACCGGCACTATCAAACACCATAAACTTGTAATCACCATTCGCCTTTAGCGTATATGATGCAACATCTGCGGTACTTGTCATTCCTGCATACGTCACATATAAGTCTTTAAGCTCACGATAAATATCATGTGGTGCGCCGTTATCATCTCGCTCTTGCTCAAACGTCACTTTTACAGAAAGCAAATCTTCTGCTACTGTAAGGATTGGCTTTAATGTAGGAATCGCCGTATATATATTGCTTACTGTCAAAATATCGACGCCTTCGTTTCCGTACTCATCTGCAAAAGTTATAGACACCGTACCATTCTTTTTAAATCTTACTGAATTGCTTCCGCTTACATGAAGAATATCATTAGCGGTTAATGTTCCTGCTGTTTCAACTTTTGTTATTCTAACATTTTTCTTAGTAAATTCACCAACGGTTACATTTACAGATTTTGCAGTTATTACTCCCGGTGGTGTGCTATAAGATATTTTTTCTCTCACTACTTTAGGAATAACTGTATCAATGTTTGAAACCTTAATTTTTTCCGTCCAGCTATTTCCTGCAACATCATAAGCCGTAACCGTATAAATATCCGATTTTGGCAATACGACGGATTTTTCGTTTCCAATTATTTCATCATTCCATGGATATTCGATACCTGCACTGTCGGTTACAACAGAATGTGCAATCCCGCTTGTTTTATCACTTATTGTAACAAAAGCGGTGATAGGCTTATTTGTTTTTTCTGTTGTTGACAAACGCCATGTTGTCGTACCTGCTTCGCCATCGAACAATGAATACACAGTGTTAGCTGTTGCAGAGTTTCCTGCTGCATCAGAGATTTCAAAGTCAAACTGATTTGTCTTTGGATCCAAGATTTTTTCAAAGCTTCCGTTATTGTTTGATATTTTTAAGGTTTTTCCGCTTCCCTCTATCGGAACAATAACCGCTTTAACCTTGTTGTAATATTGACCTTCTTGAATTTCATTCCATGCTCCAAGGTAGTCTTGGCACAAATATTTCACCGTATAATGTGTACCTGCTACAATTGGTGTTTTATCAATATTTGCCACGCTAAGTTCTAAGATGTTTGTCATTCCGACACCATTTGTAACACGAACGTATTTCTTTCCATTATCCGTGAAGGTTACAGAAACCGGTGATGTAGGGGTTGTTTCAGTATATTCTCCGGTTTCTCCTTTTGTTTCTACCTTTGAAATACCTGTTTTGGTATCGCTAAACGCTACCGTTGCAACAACATCTCCACTGGTAGGTGCTTTAGTTGAATACGTTGCAGAAATTTCAGGAACAGTTTCATCTAAAGATAATATCGATATATATTCGTCTTGTGTTCTGTCTTGCTCAAGTCCTGCATTTGTGTATGATTTAAACTTCACATATCGAGAATCAGGTCCGTTATGGTCAGCTAAAAATGTTAGGCTTGAATACGAAAGTCCATCTTCGTTTTTCACCGAAAGTGTTTCGTCCAGCGTAAATCCAACATATTCAGCACCATCAGTCATAAACTTTTGCTCGTATGTTCCAGCGTTTGTGATAACCAATTTTATAGTATCATCGGCTGTGAAAGCGGCAAATGCTTGTGGTTGAATTTCAACGTCGTTTTTATACATTGTGCTTTTGATTGCAAATCCTTCGATAAATTCTGCATCAGGCACAAACGTAAATACATACGCTCTTCCGCATTTATCCACACCATAAATCTTCTTCGGGTCACTGCTTGTGCATTGAACAGCACATGTGTCGCTAAATATTTTTGATGGATTCGTTTTTGCTAACTCTAAATTTTCAGCATCCGTTGCACCGGTTGCAAAGTTTTCAGACAAAATTGCAATTGCCGTATTAAATTTAACCGTTGCTGTCGTTTGGCTGGTTGTAACTGTTGGCAAACACGTTGCACTTACAAGTTCGCTTGCAGCATCCGTAATATTAAAGTTCTCTATGGTTGCTACTTTTTCTAAGGTGTTATCCAAAGCATCTTTTGCAAATACCGAAATACCATACGACCCTGTCATTCCACGTGCATGAATTATATACTCTACATTCGTTTCACCTAGGGAATCTGCAGGTGCTAATTTCATTTCGTTCGTCATAGGTCTTTCGGCTCTTTCAACGCTGAAAGTAGTTGCCTTTGCAAACTCATCATATGACTTTCCAATATCTACTCCATCTGAAACAAGTCCAAATTTTACTGTAGATGGAACAACGCCATACAAATAAACATGAATGTCTGCATCTTTTCTAACGCCATCTAAAACTTCGGTAGTCCTTGCTTCAACGCCTGGAGGGTCGTTATCTATATTCCAAACAGAAATTGGTATTTCAGCTATATTCCCTGCACAATCCGTAACTACAGCAGTGCATTCATTAGATTCTGTGAAATTTAGTTCATAAACACTGTCTGAAATTTTTGTAAATTCCATACGGTTGTCTCTAATAGCAAATTTAGCGTTGTACATACCTGTAATTTCATCTGCTACTGTAATTGTTACTTTAACATTTTCTTTCGTATGTGCGGTATTGCTATACGCAACTTCATAGGTAGGTGCATCTTTATCATAAACAATTGCGTGCATAGTTGGTATGCTTGCATACGCTTCTGATGGAGCGATAGTTCTATCTAAATCTGTTATAACGCTTTGTACATATGCTTTATTATTTCCGCTTTTTAGAATTAGAGGTGTGTCTATTTCAAACCTTCCGGTTAATGTATCATTAGAAGAAGTAAGTGTAATCCCAGAATCACGCCACTCTCCATATTGTACGCCATCGCTTGACACTCTATATTTTACAGTCTGCTCTTTTGCACAAGATGCGGCATTTTTCATGGATTCGTTAACATTTACACTTAATTTATAGTTCTCTAAATTCGTGATACTGGTCTCGTTAAATTTTGTTGAAATATTGTCCGTTAAGGACGCTATCGTTGCCTTTTCGCTTCTGATTGCAAAATCACTATTGTCAATCACAAGGTTATATTCAAAACCATTTTTGTCAACAGCGTGTATCTTAACTTTATATATACCACTGTTCGCCATTCTAAGTTCAGGCGTTGCATCAACATTAAGATTTTGTCCTATCGGCAAATCAGCTGGAGTGATTGTATCAATAGCTGTGCCATCAAAATTTACGATTTGATATGTCGCTTTTTCAATTCCGCTTATATCGTTTACTTTAATTCTCGGTTGCTGTCTTTCAAGTGGACTTTTGTTTGCCGTTTGCCACGTAAAGGTTACTGTCGGAATAGAGTTATCAAATGTAAAATCTTTTTCAAACTTTTTACTATTCCCTGAAAGTTTATTTGTTGTTGTATAGCGCAAAGTGTATACGCCGTCAAAAGTTTGGGTTACTCCGTCTCTGTCTACTTGTGTCGCTGAACCAACATTATCTGAAGCCACATATTCTTTAGCGGTTCCTGTAAACTTCACTTTTGCATCTTTAGAAACCCAATAATATTGTGTCATAACATTATTATCTGTTGTATCGAACTTAATATCATATGCGCCTTTAGGATAAGAAGAACTCGTATATATTATGGTATCAGAAGTTTCTTCATTTCTTACGCTAATATCTTGGTTCGCTGTACTTGTCGTATTATCACAAACATCTTTTCCGTAATAATACAGTTTTCCATCAAAGCTTTCGCCCTTTCCTATCTTTAGTTGGGCCGTATTTGCAACAGTACCGCCTTCAAAAAATGCCCATTTACCGATTGTCGAATCTATAGTTCCGCTTTCGGTCTTGCTCTCGTCAATCGCAGGAGGTTGTTCACCATTTCTAACAAAGCAATAATAAACTCTTGCCCACGCACCTTTGTCACGATTACTATTTGCAAAATCGTTTATTGTAAATTTGCAAGATACGCTCTTTGATGAATCAATTGCCTGATTCAAATTTGTAATGTCAACGGAAACCTCAGGCGGTTTATTATCTAAAATAACTCC
>JAVXFE010000142.1:0-5283 GCA_036658075.1 Oscillospiraceae bacterium | reverse complement strand
CATTTGATTTGTCGGGTGGACAAAAACGACGTGCTGCAATTGCTGGAGTTTTGGCAATGGAGCCTAAAATTCTTATTTTAGACGAACCCACAGCAGGGCTTGACCCTGCCGGGCGTGATGAAATTCTCTATAAGATTAAGGACATGCATGAGCGAATGGATATGACAACCATTTTGGTATCTCATAGCATGGAAGATATTGCAAAATTAGCAGATAGGATTTTGGTTATGAATCGTGGCGGCGTTGAAATGTTTGGAAAGCCTTTAGAGGTTTTTGAAAAAAGTCGACGTTTAAGTGAAATTGGCTTGACTGTACCACAGATAACCAAAGTTGCTGATGGACTAAGAGCAGCAGGCGTCGATATCCCAAAAGGTCTCTATACTATTGAAGATGCGTATCGTTCAATCGCCAATGTTATTTTTTGTAAGGAGAAAAACATATGTTAAAAGACATAACCCTTGGACAATATTTTCCGGGTAACTCGTTTGTCCATAAAATTGACCCACGAACTAAAATTTTAATGGTTTTTATGTACATTATCATAATATTTATGATTAAAAATTTGGTGGGATATTTGATTTTGGCAACATTTGTAACTATGTGTATTTTTGTGTCTGGGATTCCCTTTAAATTTGTAATTAAAGGCCTAAAGCCAATAATGTTCTTTATTGCAATCACGGCGGCGTTTAACGTATTTTTGACAGGCGGAAGAACCATTTGGCAATGGTGGATTTTTAATATTACCTATGAAGGAATAAATTTTGCAATTTTCATGGTTCTTAGATTATTTTTTTTGGTTCTTGGAACATCTTTATTAACACTTACAACGTCACCGATTGCCTTGACAGACGGGCTTGAACATCTCTTAAAACCTTTTAAGAAAATTGGCGTCCCCGCTCATGAACTTGCAATGATGATGACGATTGCACTTCGATTTATACCAACATTATTAGACGAAACCGACAAAATAATAAAAGCACAATCTGCTAGAGGTGCGGATTTTGAATCTGGAAATTTATTTCGCCGTGCAAAGGCAATGGTTCCTATTTTGATTCCACTTTTCATAAGTGCTTTTAGGCGTGCAGATGAACTTGCCACAGCTATGGAGTGCCGTTGTTATCGTGGTGGCGAGAATCGTACACGACTTACTGAACTTAAAATGACACGTGTAGATATTGTTGGCTGGGGAATTATGGCGATTTTTACAATTGGAATTTTACTGGCAAACATGTACTTTGGAACGTTAATATAATCTAAACATGGAGATTCTTATGAAAAATATTGCAATGCGAATTATGTACGATGGCAGTAATTATCATGGATGGCAACGTCAAAAAAATGCAATAACCATACAAGAAGTTGTCGAAAAGGCTCTTAGCGAAACTTTGAGTGAAGAAATTCAAGTTAATGGGTGCAGTAGAACCGATGCCGGTGTTCACGCACTTGAATATATTATGAACTTTGGTAGTGAGACATGTATTCCAATTGATAAAATACCATACACTCTCAATTATAAGCTTGGAAATGATATTTCAGTGGTGGATTCTTGGCAGGTAAGTAAAGATTTTCATGCACGTTTTTCATCGCATGGGAAAGAGTATGTTTATAAATTATGGAATTCTAAACTTATGAATCCTTTTGAATGCAAATATAGCTGGCATATTCCATATAAGCTAAATATTGAAAGTATGATAGAATGTGCAAAATATTTTATAGGGACTCATGATTTTGCGGGATTTAAAGGAACCAGAGGCGACCAAATAACCACGGTTCGAACAATTAGAAAGTGCCATGTAGAGATTGACCCTTTCCGAACGGAATCCATAAGTATAACTGTAGAGGCGGATGCTTTTTTGTATAATATGGTTAGAATCATAGTTGGGACGATTGTTGCGGTTGGATTCGGAAGAATTAAGCCCACAGATATCCAAACTATAATTAAAAGTGCCGACAGAAAACGTGGTGGAATGACGGCACCGCCACAAGGGTTGTTTTTGAAAAAAGTTTTGTACTAGACAAGAGGTGTGATACATGAAGTTTAATCTAAAAGTTATTAAAAATAGTATAAAAGATTATTTTGGAAAGTTTAAAAACTTTAACTTTAATGAAAAAATTCAGCGTGCAACTGCCACGAAAACTGTTGATTTCAGAGACAGAACTCTACTCCTAAATCCTTTTAGAATTGCAATTTCACTGTTAATTATTGCAATATTAATAATTTTAATTATCAACATGGGTGTTTTGCCACATTTGAATAAAAAGGAACTTTCTGAATCATCGCTTGAATCAGGCGGAGCGTATTCACAGTATACATATGGAGATGATGTGCTTCTTTTGAGCAATAAAGGGCTTACTGCTATTGACAGAAGCGGTAAAAAGAAGTGGAAAGTGGAAGCACAACTTACGTCACCATTGATTGATATTGATGAGAAATATATTTTAATAGCTGACTTGGATGGTAATAATTATACGGCGACATATAAAGACGGCAAAATTCAACATGAATTTAAAGTGCAAAATGATATAATATCTGCAAAGGTGAATAAAAGCGGAAATACGGCAATAGCTACCGAAGAGGCTGGATATAAAGGCATGGTTTCGGTTTTTAACAATCGTGGAGATAATATTTATACGTGGCATAGTGGCGAGGGATATATTGTTGATGTTGATATATCCGATAATAGTCGATACTTGGCGGTTTCGCAAATGATGAGCGATGGAGATGAGGTATATTCACGTATACAATTTATAGACATTTTTCGTGGTGAAATTGTGTCAACGGCGTTTTGTGAAAGTGCGTTGGTTGCAAATATAACATTTGATAAAAATGATGACGTGGTTGCCGTATCTGATAAAAATGTTGTAGGCTACACTAAAAAAGGAAAACAGCGATTTGATATAAACTTGGCAGGAAAGAAAACAACAAACTTTATTTTAGGTAATGACATGATGACTTTTTTAACGGCTGATAGTCGTGGAAATTCTATTTTAGAAATATATTCGACAGGTGGCAGACTAATTGGGACGTATAGCACAAATGGAGAAGTTAAAAATGTCGCTATGTGTGGTGACACAATAGCCTTAAATACTATGCGAGACGTGCTATATGTGAACTCAAGAGGAAAGTTAAAACGTACTCTGTCAATAGAACATGATATAAAAACTATTGGCATTTTTGGAAATGAAAGAGATGTTTTGGTTATTGGTGGAAACAAGGCGGACGTGGTACGCATTAAGTAAATTAAAGATTTGATTTTTGTAGAGGAGAAAATAGATGGTTATTAATCTTTTTAATATTGCTGACATAATATTAATAGCATTTGTTATCATATTTATGCTTTATGGTTTAAAGTGTGGATTTTTAAAAATGGTCTATAATATGGCATCATTTGTGGTGGCTCTTATAATAGCATGGATTTTGTATCCTGTTATTTCGGATTTGTTTGTGGCATTTGGACTGGATGACGCCATTGCAAATTTGGTTCGCACTAATTATGTAGAACCTAAAATCGCTGATGCTGAAGCGGCATTAACTCTGCCTACGTATTTACAAAGTATGGTGCAAAGCGGACAACTTTCGCTTACTGTTGCAGCAACAAAACATCTGACCATGATTATAATAAATATTATTTCATTTGTAATTGTTCTAATTTTATCACGGATTATAATAATGATTGTCGGAAAATTAATTAATGTTATTTCAAAGCTTCCTGTTATTGGATTTTTTAATAGGATTTTAGGACTTGTACTCGGTAGCTTTGAAAGTATCCTTATATTGTATGTAATAATGGCTATAGTTTTTGCTATTTCGCCATTGCGTGAAAAACAGGAAATAAAAGATTTTGTGAATAACTCTACTATAACAAAATCAATGTACGAACGAAATGTTTTAGTAGAACTTATCAAACCAACCGAATTTGACAACTATTTAACGGAGGGCTTTAATGAATAAGGAAACTTTATTAACTAAAAAAACAACTGAACTAAAAGAACTTGCAAAAACGCTTGGAATAAAAAATATTGCAAAATATAAAAAAGCGGAACTTGTTGAAAAAATAATTAGTCATACTGAAAAAGCAACTGAATCAAAGTCGACAGACGTTGTAGAAATTTCAGAAACGGCAAAATATGCACCAAAAACGGCAAATGATACTAAAATTGAAACCGAGACTTTGTTATCGCCGGAAACGCCAGAAACTGAAATTCAAAAAATAGAAACGCAAGTAGGTGGCGATATTGAATATAGCGACCCGGTACGGCGAACAAATTTAATGAGTGGCGTTTTAGAAGTTTTAGAGGACGGGTATGGATTTTTGCGTTCTGATAATTATCAATCTGGCGATAAAGATGTATATGTGTCCCAAAATCAAATTCGACGTTTTAGACTTAGAACTGGTGATTTTATTGTTGGAAACACACGTATGCAACATGAGGGCGAACGGTATCAAGCTTTGCTTTATGTTCAGACTGTAAATGGTGATAAGGTTGATGTAGCGTTACGCCGAAAATCTTTTGACGATTTAACGCCGATATATCCAACAGAACGTTTAAAACTTGCAACAAGCAAAACCGATTATGCCATGCGTATCATAGACCTTATGGCACCTGTTGGAAAAGGACAACGTGGAATTATTGTCGCACCGCCAAAGGCTGGAAAAACGACACTTCTTAAAAATATCGCAAATAGTATAACGGCAAATAATCCCGAAACGCAACTTATAGTGCTTTTAATAGATGAAAGACCTGAAGAAGTTACGGATATGAAACGCAGTATAAACGGAGATGTTATCTATTCTACTTTTGATGAAGAACCACAAAATCACGCTAAGGTTGCAGAAATTGTGCTTGAAAGAGCGAAACGATTGGTTGAACATAAAAAAGATGTCGTAATATTATTAGATAGCATAACACGCCTTGCGCGTGCGTATAATCTTACAATTTCGCCTACGGGAAGAACTTTATCCGGCGGACTTGACCCTGGTGCTTTGTATAAACCTAAGAGATTCTTTGGTGCAGCACGTAATATTGAAGAGGGCGGAAGCCTTACCATACTTGCGACAGCGTTGGTTGAAACAGGAAGTCGTATGGACGATATGATTTATGAAGAGTTTAAAGGAACAGGAAACATGGAAATTCATCTTGATAGAAAGCTTCAAGAAAAGCGTGTGTTTCCTGCTATTGATATTGCAAAATCAGGAACTCGTAAAGAAGAACTTTTACTTTCAAAGCCAGAACTTGAAGCAATGTGGAAAATTAGAAAAGCCTTTGCTCGACAAAACACAA
>JAVXFE010000141.1:0-5294 GCA_036658075.1 Oscillospiraceae bacterium | reverse complement strand
AAATATATGAAGGGCTGATTTCATACTCTAGTACGTCTGTTTCTGAAGAAGTCAAACCAAACATTGATATGTTCCTTAATTTATCTGAAAATCACGATTCGTCAAAAAACGAATTAGAGAATCCAGAACCTTCAATTGGTTCAAAAGATAACGACCTTATAATAAATGTTACACCTTTAACGGAAAACTAAACCAAAATAATTGAGGGACAGAGGATTACCTCTGTCCCTTTAGTATAATTCAGGTGAATATTATGATTTTAAAAAATAAAACTATACTTCTTTGCGTGACTGGCGGAATCGCCGCATATAAAGCCCTTGAGGTTACATCCCAGCTTGTTAAACTCGGTGCAAATGTAAAAGTTATTATGACAAAATCTGCGACCGAATTTGTAACGCCACTTAGTTTTCAATCCCTTTCACAAAACCCCGTACATACGGATATGTTTCTTGAACCTAAGGCGTGGGAAATTCAACACATAGCCCTCGCTAAATCTGCGGATGTTGTTGCTATTGTTCCATGTACCGCAAACGTTATAGGGAAAATAGCAAACGGTATGGCTGACGATTTGCTCACCACAACCGTAATGGCTACAAACGCCCCGATATTAATTGCTCCGGCAATGAATACCGGCATGTTTGAAAACCCAATTTTAAAAAGCAATATATCAAAGCTTTTAAAATTCGGCTATCACTTCACGCCTCCGGCAACAGGTCGACTGGCTTGTGGTGACACAGGCTTTGGAAAGCTTGCGGATATCAACAAAATCATAGACGACATAACAACTCTTGCATTTCTCGAAAACCGAGATTTGCGTGGACATCATATTCTCGTTACCGCTGGAGGAACTCAAGAAGATATCGACCCTGTGCGTTTTATAACCAACCGTTCAAGCGGAAAAATGGGGTTTGCAATTGCCAAAGCCGCATATTTACGTGGAGCCGTTGTTACATTAATCGCCGCTTCAAATATATGCACGCCACATAACGGAATAAACCTTGTGTCTGTTAAAAGTGCTAATGAAATGTATGAGGCTGTTATGAAGCACGCTGAAATCTCTGATATAATAATTAAAGCGGCAGCGGTTGCTGATTTTAAACCTTCAATAATCGCAAATAACAAAATCAAAAAAAACGACAAACCCATTATGAATATTGAACTTGTGCCTAATCCTGACATTTTAAAAGAACTCGGTCAAAAATATGGAGGTACAAAAATCCTTGTTGGATTTTGTATGGAGACCGAAAACTTAGCTGAAAACGCAAAGGGAAAGCTTGTAAGTAAAAATCTTGATTTCATAGTGGCAAACAACCTTTTTGAAAATGGCGCTGGGTTTGGAACAGACACAAACGTCGTTACTATATATTCAAAAAATGGTGATATTGATAACATAAAAATTTCCTCAAAGTTTGATATAGCAAACAAAATACTTGATAAAGTCTTGGGTAACCTAAATGATAGCTAAAGTAATATTAACAAATTCAAAACATATTTTAGATCAAGAATTTGACTACAAAATTCCGCCGGGATTAGAGCCTTCTGTATCTGTCGGAATGCGTGTAATAGTACCTTTTGGAATTTACAATAATTCCGTAGAAGCCCTGGTTGTCGCAATCGCACACACCAGTGATTTTGCGCGCCTAAAACCGCTAAAGTGCGTAATTGGCACGACCCCTGTATGTTCAGGCGAATTGCTTAATCTTTGCTTTTGGATGCAAAAGCAATATCTATGCTCGTTTTATCAAGCCTATAAGCTGATGACACCGCCAAAAATGGCACTAACCGTCCAAGAATGGCTCGTATTATCCTCGAACGAAATAACCGAGGTCACAAATAAGTTAACGCCCATACAACTCGAAATTGTGAACTTTCTTAAAGGTCACGATAATGTTGCCGAATATGGCGAAGTTCACGAGGGATTAAATCGCCCCAATCTTAAAAAATCCATATATGCTCTGGAGAAAAAAGGAATCATTGAGATTCATGAAAAAATTGACGAAGGTATGAAATCTCTTAAAGTCAGAAAGGTCAATTTAGCAATCCCTCTGGATGACGCATATCTTGAAGTAGAGTCCTTATTTAATAAAAAGGCACATGTGCAGGCAAACATGATTTTGGTTCTTTGTGAAAACCCAAACATCACCACTGCCGACTTAGTTATGCTAAGCCTGGGTAATTATTCTGCCTTGACAGCTCTTGAAAAAAAGGGAATTATTGAAATAACCCATTCAGAAGTATCACGTGACGCCTTTGATAAAGACGATTATGACATGACAAATGCGTATACCCCAACAAATGAACAAGCGCCTATTATTGACTATTTAAACAACCTTATCGATAATGAAAAGCATGAAAAAATCCTCCTTCACGGGGTAACAGGAAGTGGAAAAACGGAGGTTTTTTTACAGGCAATAGACAACTGCATAAATCATAATAAACGAGCGATTATGCTTGTTCCTGAAATCTCGCTTACACCTCAAATGGTTGACCGCTTTGTTGGTAGATTTGGAGAAAAAGTAGCTGTTATCCATAGCGGGCTTTCTGTCGGTGAAAGGTTTGACCAGTGGAATAAAATTAACAATGGCGAGGTTTATGTTGTGGTTGGTGCCAGAAGTGCGATTTTTGCACCCTTTGACAATATCGGAATAATAATTTTAGATGAAGAACACGAAAACAGCTATAAGTCCGAAATTTCACCACGCTATCACGCAAAAGATATCGCTATAAAACGTGCCGAATGGAATAAAGCACCTCTTCTTCTTGCATCGGCAACCCCATCGGTTTCGTCGTATTATAACGCCAAAATCGGGAAATACAAGTTGTTTGAAATGCGTCAAAGATATAATCAAAATTCTATGCCAAAATCAATCATTGTTGATATGCGAAGTGAACTTTTCGACCTAAAAAACCCATCAGTTATCAGCTTAAAATTGCAACATGAAATTTTAAAGAACCTTGAACGTGGCGAAAAGACAATTCTCTTTCTTAATCGGCGTGGCTTTAATACTTTCGTATCTTGCCGTGAATGCGGTCATGTAATTGAATGCACACAGTGTAGCATTCCAATGACGTATCATATGAAGGAAAATTGCTTAACTTGTCACTATTGTGGATACACACAACCCAACGTTACTATTTGCCCTGAATGTGGCTCAAAACACATAAAATTCTTTGGTACAGGAACACAAAAAATTGAGAGCGAACTCTATACACTCTTTCCGAATATAAAAATATTACGTATGGATTTTGACACAACTTCTCGAAAGGGCGGACATGAGTTAATTCTTAATCGTTTCAAAAATGGAGAGGCAGATATTTTACTTGGAACGCAAATGGTCACAAAAGGGCTTGATTTTCACGATGTAACCCTTGTTGGTGTCTTAGCGGCCGACACTGCCCTTGGGATTGACGACTTCCGTGCAAACGAACGGAGCTTTTCCCTTATAACGCAGGTTTGCGGTCGTGCCGGTCGTGGCGATATTGAAGGCAGAGCGATTATACAAACTTATCAGCCACAAAATCCTACTATAGCTTTTGCTAAAGTTCATGATTATAAAGGATTTTATGAAAATGAAATCCGCTATCGAAAACGACTTTGCTATCCGCCATTTAGCGATATAATTTCTATAATGGTCTCGGGCGAAGATGAAAACATCGTAAGCACAGAAACAAACGATATTGGGGCTTTTTTTAAAGAGCTTGAAAAAACAGACACAAATATTATAAAAATTTTGGGTCCGGGACCTGCACCAATTTTAAAAATCAAGAACAAGTTCAGATATCGAATACTTATAAAAGTTTCAGATGCCGAATTATTACTTGAAAGTTTGCACCTTATATACGACAAACATAATAAACCAAACGCAAAAACCAATCTTGCAATTGATGTAAATCCAATAAATATGAGCTAATTTTTAGCCAAGTTATGGCAGAATGGAGAATAAAATTATGGCAATAAGAAAAATCTTAACACTAGGTGATGAAACACTTACGAAAAAATGCAGACTTGTTGAAAAAATTGACAAACGGACGTTAACGCTTCTTGATGATATGGCGGACACTTTATATGAAGCCAACGGCGTCGGACTCGCCGCACCACAACTGGGTGTGCTTAGACGCATTGTCATAATTGATGTCGGTGAAGGACTTATCGAACTTATAAACCCTGAAATTATCCACGCTGAAGGCGAGCAAACCGATGCCGAAGGATGCCTTAGCTATCCCGGGAAGTATGGCTTGGTAACACGCCCAAACATCGTAACAGTTCGTGCAATGGACCGAGAAGGAAATGTCCGTGAAATTACCGGAGAGGAACTTTTAGCACGTGCGTTTTGTCATGAAGTTGACCACCTAAACGGTCACATGTTTTCAGAAAAGGTTACGGAATGGATAAAGGTCGATGAAGACGAGTAAAAAACAGCAACTTATATAAAGATAATTTGAATTTTACATTAGTCTGCTACTGAATTATTTTGTCTTTTACTCATTTTTCGCCAATTTATAAAACCATAAATATCATTTACAAAAAATATGACAAAACAGATGACAACCGATAAATATGATATATCTGACAAAGCAGCTAAAACCCACAAAACTATTAATATAATATCATTTGCCGCATACGCTATTGCGTAAAAAGCACTTCGCCTGAAAGTGAGGTATACCGCAAAAAAACTTGTTGTAACGGATAAAGTGCTTGGGATAATATTCGCCGTATTAAAAGCCTCTAATATAAAAAAGAAAACTACAGTAACTATTATCGTTAAGAGTGTCATAAAAACAATTTCTTTTGCCTTTAAACGGTTAACTTTTACTTCCGCTTTATTACCGTTATATGGGTTTTTCAGCCATGATATTAAAGCAAATAGTGCCATTGGTGCAGTCATGCCAAGATACGTTATCATTTCGCCATAATAAGAAAAGGTATATGAAATAATCCCATAAAGAATACTAAAAATTATCATTAAAAACTGACCAAAAGGATTTCCTTTTGCATTGAAAATTAACGATGTTACCCCTATAAGTTATGCCTTTAATGTTAAAATATTTTCACCATCAAAAGCATAAAACGACATCATAATTAATAAAACAGACAAAAACCATAACATAAATTCGCCTTTTGAAAAATAGCTTTTTAATGCTTTAATTTGTTCCATAATATTCCTCCCCAAAAAAATAAGCGTCCATATACTCTCATCTTCAAAGACCTACTGATGTGTATATGAATGCTTACTGCATTACTGCCCGGTGGCAGTTCACTATTTTTTTAAATATTATCATTTCTAATTTTAGTT
>JAVXFE010000140.1:0-5422 GCA_036658075.1 Oscillospiraceae bacterium | reverse complement strand
ACAAAGACCTATACCCACAGGCATATTTTTATAATGCCAGTTCAAAAACTCTGCTTCCTCGGCTGATAGTATTTCCGAAGAGGACAATTCATCTATTGATTTATCAAATTTGCGAAGAGTTCTCCGGTTTTCAATTGATATATATTTTGAGTGTTCCGCTTTTTGCTTTGGATATCTAAAATTCATAAAATAAGGGCTTTTAGATGCGACAATATCACAATTTTTAACTCCGCCATGATTTTCCTTATCCACTTTATTAGCTTTACTTGAATCGTACCAATAATCAGGCATTGATTTTGCAAGAATGCCCTTTGCCTTATCTATTGCGTTCTGCTGAAAGAGCTGACCGCACATAATTCGATAGTCAAGCTCCTTATATTCAGGGCTTTCACTACTAAAATGGGACTTTACTTCAAACATAGCTGTAATTTTGTTTGTTATACTCCCGATATCGTCTCCAAAGCTTGCTATATTAGCTTTAATCAAATCACTTTCCGTTATGATTTTCTTCTCAGCCTTTCGTTGGACGCAAAAAATAGTTGGCAAATTACGTGTATTGTTCAATAATATTTTATTGTCTGTAGTAAAAAGCAAGTCCCCGTCAAAATCCATTCCATTAGCCGCTTGTGATAAAGTATCCCACGAATTTATTATGATTACCGCTTTCATATAGCGATACCAATAGTCTGTATTAGCGTCCCTGTGTACTTTTACGGTACGAATGTTGTTGTGACAGCTCATAGGGGCGCGAAAGCACGTTATCTTGTCCACAGACCGCTCGTTCCAGTATTGAGAGTATACTTGACCCGAAGAAAGCAAGCCCGTTACAGGCAATTTAAACATGCTTTGGCAAAGAGAGTAGGGGTCGCCGCTTACGACTGAGTAATCTCCGCGAACGCGTATTCTTCCAAGTTTGGCATTATCTATTCTTTTCTTCAGCATCGTTGATACTCTGTTTCTCAAATGCGGGTCATCTATCACCTTGGGATTTATCATTAGGGCTTTGGCATAATCGTTTTCGTAGCCCTTAATACTTTCCTTGCTCTGCTTGCTGCCCTTGAGGAATAAAACCGTCTTGTATATATCGCCGCCCAAGACACCGCAAATATCTTCCATGCTCGGAGCGATAAGCTCGTCGATTTCAGCGTCACTCAGCTCATAGCTTTGAAGAAACTGGTAATTCAGTTCTCTGTAATTTCTCTGTTTGGTTTCACAGGTTTTTGTAACACTGAATTTGTAATTATTGTTTTGGCAATTCTCCAAATAATCCTCTAGGCTATTATAGCTACTCCATAATTTCAGCATAGAGGTGGCCAAAATCATTTCTACGTCTCTTATATCTCGTAAGGTTCCCCATGCGTCCTCGACCATAAAGCCGTTTGCAATTTTATCTCCAAAATCCACGAAGTCAAAAGGGAACAGCATACCCTTACAAAAACTATTACGGATGCAAAAACCGCTGAGCATATTAGTTTCCCCAAGTTCACTGCTCCACCTGCTAGCCAGTAGGGGAGAGATAATCCCATATCCGTCGCTGGCGTTCATCTCCACTTCACCGTCTTGGACATAACTGATTTCAGGCTCACCGTCGCACTCGTCATCAAGGCGTATATAGTTAGATTTAAACTTTGTAATACAATCTTGGACTACAAGAACGCCACACGGAAAACTAACCGGCACGGACGCGGAGCAAGCCAAAGCTTTATACGCCTCAAATTTAGCAGGAACCAGCGGCACACTTTGGTCTCTTCCATTATCCAGCCTACGAATAATTTCATCTCCTATAACTCGACCCTTAGCGTTTCTCTCACAGATAAATATAATAGCGTTGCTTTTTATGCCTCCGGGTGTACCGATAAGCCGTCTATAGGTTAAGCCGTTAATGGTAAATCCTTCGCAAGCTCGTATGTAATCCCACTCTTTGTCTATAACGAGGCAAACATACTCCGGTACAAATTGCAGTTCATCGATTTCCTCATATTTCTGTTTTATAGACTGACATTTTTCATGAGTATAAGGTAGCTTTTTGAGACGTTTTAGTTCTAATCTTTTCTGTAGTATTTCGTCAAAAATGGTATCGCCGTTCACATCATTTATTTCGTCGATAAATCTAATAACCGAACTTTCCGCCAAAGCAACCACTTCTTCGTTTTTCCGTGCTTCATCAATAGACAGGTTTAAATTCCAATTTGCTTTGCGGAGCCTATACGTATGTATCTTGAAAATATATCTTTGCTTATTATTTTTTATTAATCTGCACCTCCACGCGGGAGCTTTCGCCTAAATGTTATTTGTATTCTTCAACAATTTGGGCGTATTCGCTTTCCCTTTCCTTAATACAGTTTAAGTAAAACGCTTCGTTTGAAGCAAATTCATCGATAGGGCTAAAATCTCCGCAAGGCTCTCCACAGCCGCAGTCATCCGCCCAAATACAGTTGGTACATTTCTTTTCCAAATAAATAATCCCTTCATATTTTAATTTCTAACCTCCATTCTCGGGCATAACCCTGTTAAAAGGCTCCGACCACGCTCGTGATAAGGGAAGTGTGTACTATTTTATCAACGTGAACCCGTTATTTTCTCTAAGTAATTCTTTCTAGGTAATTCTTTCCGTTGCTTGCTACTTATATATCCGCTTATCAAAAAGCGGAAGAATTGTTATGTTGCTGTATTTAGGCTTTATTTGACGCTGTGTGGGCTTTGAATTTTAGGTATCAAGTTACTCTCTGAAACATAATACGTAGGACACACGAGAAGCTACGCCCGAAATAAGTGGCACTGGCACGATATCCCAATATGTTATATGCTTTTAACTTCCATTTCGGTATTTGAGGGGTACATTTTCTTAAGTGGCTGAGTTAAATCCACAAAGAACCTCGACCTTACTCCAATCACTACCGGCGTAATAGATACGCGGGTTAATAAACATTCCGTAGGTTTCAGCTTTGGTATCATTTGCGGCAACGTATCTCATAGCGTTCATTTGCTTCCCGTCTATCTCGAACACGGGTGTATGTAAAATCTTAGCCAACCTACTGGCGCTACTTCTATCATATCCAACCACATCCGCAAAGTCACCGAGGGTCATGGGGGTAAGGGCGCGGATATCGGTTTCCAAGGGGTCAAAGCAACAGATATTATATTCACGGTTCACGTAGGGGAGAATTCTGAATAGGTAGCTGAGTGTTTTGATAGAGCTAGGGGTTGCGGAGCGGTAAAGCTCTCTAACGGCAGCCGAATAGATACGAGTGATATAGACACCTTTGTCCGCCAAATCTCTTATTTTGTCTTTACATATAGAACCCTTAACAAACATATCCTCATTGAGATAAATCTTACCGTCTTTTTCATACATAAGCCCCAAGGAGGTCATTTCGCTCCAAAACCTAAAATACTCTCGTCTACCGACGTTAAGATAAAGACCGAGGGTATTTCTAAGAATTGGGTTTCTGCCATCCCTCAGATAACCGTCATAACAAAGAAAGGTTGCAAGGAACATTAAGCGGGTCAGACTAGCGGGGCGCAGCTCCGGGTATAGAATTTTTGCATTGTCGTGTATATTCCAAATAAAGCCTCCGCGTTTCTCATATTCTTTAGCCGGGGCGAACTTAACTTCTCCGGGCGGTAGCTCGGGGATTTTTTCTTTAAAGTGTTTTCTCGCCAATTCCTTCTCTTTTTCAGTCTGGACGTAGATAACTCCATCAAGATAGCTTTCAAACACTTCACCTGTGTCGTTAGAAACTATGTGTACATTCTCATAAATCAATAAATACAAAACTCCTCTCTGTTTTTAAAATTGAAAAAGTGCAAAATTCGAACTTTTTGAGGCATTTCGGGCACTATGCCTCGGCATTCTTGGCACTAAAAACCCCGAAATCTCGGCATTCTTGGCACTCGAAAAACGCTGTAACCATTGGTATCACTCAGATAGAGCAAAAAGTCACATCTTATACTCTTAAGGGCTCTCAAACACACGAATAAAGTTCGGGTGGGTGAGGGCTTTCTTGAGCCCGTTTTAGACTGCTTTTTGTACTAAATAAACACTAATAGGCAACACTCCTTTCATATGGTGAAAGCTAAATAATTTCCCATAAACAGTTAAATAGCCTTTAAGCTTTTAAAACCACTGGAATAGCAGATGTCCATACCACCAAGATTTAAGTTCTGGCATGTTGTCTTTATTTCCTCAGAAGTTATCCCTGCATAAGCAAGAGTAATGGATTGTGAGCTATGACCCAGTATCTTTTGTAGAAACTCAATAGCCCTTGACCTATCAGGAGCACTCATAATCATGTGATATGCAAAGGTTTTGCGTAGAAGATGGGTGCCGGCATGTATATTAATTCCTAGTTCCTCGTTTATTACCTTCTTAAGCATTCTCTCAACTGAGAAAACAGTAATGCTTGCGTCCTCAGCTCTCTTTACTTTTAAGGGCTTGCCCGTAAGAGTAACCATATTCTCCATAGTCTCATAGTAAGCAGGGGAATTGTTGTTACTACGGCTCTTAAAAAGAAAAGAGTTCAGGTCAATTTCAGATCCTAATGAACATAAATATAATTCTGCTGCGTCCATCACTGCATCATTCATATAACAAGTCCTGAATTTATCAGTCTTTTCCTCTTTAATGGTAATCTCCTGTTTGAAACTTGTATCAGTGTTTAGAATATGACCAATTTTAAGGCGTAGCAAATCGCCACAGCGAAGTCCAAAATTGATTCCCATAATAAAAATCAGGTTATCTCTTAATCTACCGTTATCAATAAAGTAATTCCTGACCCTATATATGTCCTTGGCATCCTTAATGGGTTCCGCCGCATTCTTTTTCTTAGTAGGCGTCTCGTCGATGAAAGCAATATTATCTATTTTTATGGGCATCGGTCTTGCGAACCTGTTTACCGTAACTGCCGGAGCAGTCGTATTCCTGTAATCTGATATATTAACTATCTCCATAATAACCTCCAATGATTATTTCGGGCACATAAATTCGGGATACAAGCAAAAACCACTGACGCATCAATGTATTTTACACCTATATACTATCACCTAAACAATCATTTGTCAAGTAATTCTTTCTTTACCTTCCTTCGGCTTTTCCTAGGGGTTATCGATGTTTTTTGGGTGTTATGCTCACATTTAACACTAATATTTGTACACATTTAACCCTCTATCACACGATTTTAACGGTCTATATCGAAAATACTACCGATGTAAACACGGTGTTTTTTTTAGAGGAGACGATTTCGAAAAGTTTTGCGGTGAAATGTGGAGGATAACTTGGCGTCAATCTCCGGCACGGCGGCGGCAAAACGATGAAAAACATCCCCCCTCATGAACGTGGTATTTTGAGCCTTTACCACCTTGACCCGTTGCGGAGGGGGAAATAGGCGGAGCGGGGCGGGAGCGACGTTGGTGCAAGGCGGTG
>JAVXFE010000139.1:0-5434 GCA_036658075.1 Oscillospiraceae bacterium | reverse complement strand
GTCATTGAATTTGGATTAAAAATTTCATCGGTATTATTTGCATTTATATTTTTATCTAAGTGACTATATGATGCTTGATATACCATATGGGACCAACCAATTTTTTTAGGTGATTCTGATACATTTGCACCTTTTATATCTTTGTATTTTTGATATAAACGTTGTCCCTTTTGGTACCCCTTCGGTACTTGGTAAGGAACAATAATTGCATTATCTTTATTCCCAATATAGACACGTACATAATCGTTTACACCCATGCCTTGTTCTGAGTCATAATTAATACTAGCATCCTTTAACTCTTCTTTTGTTGGGCGAGACATATTCCAAGTAGCTGTAACCGATTTTCCGTTAGCATCAATTCCTGTATAAGAACCAGTACCCGTATTATAAGCACTATTTGCTACCTGATTTGTAAATTTTAAAAACTGAATGGCATCTTTAAATGTCAATCCATTTTCAGAAATAATTTTTTGTGTCGCCATATTAAAGCTACTAATTAAAGTTTCATTTACCCATTCGGCCATAGCTCCATCTTCTGCGGATGCAGCAATAGAAGTATCAGGAGGCCAAGTCCAAGCAAAATATTTTCGATTAACATTTCCTGCATCTTGCTTTGAGAATTTTTGCATACTTCCTGTATCAATATCAACACCAGAAGAAGTGATACCAGAGTCTTTTATGTAAACTCGGCTATCACCAATGTCATATCCAGTAGAGTAAGTTTCTTCAGGTTTTTGTCCCGTTCCATTATCGTCTTCTACTACAAAACCTTGAAAAGTATGGTTTAGTTCATCTAAAACTACATACCAAGCATAAACGGTTTCTGACCCAGCTGAAACAGGCTGTATATTTGAAAATAACGTCACAAACACCATTAGAGGAATTATTAATATCTTATAACTTTTTTTAAGTATTTTCATTTCATCACGCTCCTCGTATTCTTCATGATATTTTTTTTTTAATAAATTATCGATTTTTAATGAAAATTCATGAACGAGTATGAGCTGTCATATCTCTTTCAATTAATCTTTTTTCTACTTCAAATGGATAAACTAAAGCGGTACAAGTTTCATTTTCTGTTTTTATTAAAATTTCACCTGTATTTGCTGTTAATAAATAGTCTTTTTCTCCATCTGATAATTTAAAGTGTTTTTGTAGTGAATCAATATCTGTTGTAGATTGTTTTAAGAAAATATGAACTGCGGTATTCGTTAATACGGCTAAACCTTCTTTACTACTTGCGAACTCTATAAAGTTTTGTGATGCTACTAAAAGCCCTCCATTACGTTTACGAATACGACGAGCACAAGTTTCTAAGAACATTGAAGTATATTGATATCCAGCCATGTTAACATTGACTAACATCCATGCTTCATCACAAATGATACGTTTTCGTATCATTAAATTCTTTTTACCGAATTTTTCCCACGCCCAACTTAAGGCAACATACATGGCAATAGGACGTAAAATTTTGTCTTCAATTTCAACGTCAAATGTAATAAGTGGTGCCTTACTCATCAAATCAGAATCGATTGTTGATTCTCCATCAAACATACCATTAATACCATTTCGTTGAAACATTCCTAATGCATTTAAAACTGGTTTTAATACACGCCCCTCTTCTGTTTTTGAATAAGTTTCTAATAGAGCACAATAGTCACTTAAAGTAGGCATTTTTTTCTTCATTCCTGCATGATAAAATGTTTCAGTTTTCTTATCATAAATTTGTTCTGCATAATATAACGATTCAGGAGCAGAGGTGATTCCAAAATTTTTATATAATTGTTGTCCTACTTTTGACATCAATGATATTTTTTCTTTATCTGATTCACCAGCCATAACCGATAACAAATTCAATACATCTGAAACTTTAGCTGATATATCAACAATCTTTCTACCAGTTGGTTTGTCGTCTCCGTCCAGTTCATCTTCTTCTTCAATATCAAAAGGATTTACAATGTTTTTAGAATTAGGTGTTAATTTAATATAAACTCCTCCTAATGCTTTTGTAATCCGACTATACTCATTTTCTGGGTCAATAATAACCGTACGTATACCTTGTAAGGCACTACGCATTGTAAGCAAAGATACAAAAAAGGATTTACCGGAGCCTGCTTTACCAAAGATACTGATATTTGTATTTTCTAATTTATTTTTATTCTTACTGTAAAAATCAATTGTTAACGGCGTTCTTGTTTGTGTGTTAATTCCAATGAATACACCGTGAGGATGTGAAATTTCAGAATTGTAAAACGGAAAACAGGTACCTAATGCAGATGTATTTAAATTTCTCAATTTATCTTTTATAAAAATGTCTGCCATTGGTAATGCCGATTTGAATCCATCATCCATACGTAAAAAAGTAGGAACAAAAGACATACGTTTCCCTTTTAATTTACTTTCTAAAATTTGCGTTTCTTTATTCAAATCAGTTAAAGAATCACAGATTAAATTTGAATTAATTGATACACGATAAATACTTTCTCGATTTTGTTCTAACTTTGCTCTTTCTTCAATCAAAGATTCTATTTTCATTTGTAATTCAGTTCCAGATGCATTACTTCCTTTTTCTTGTTCTGTATATAACTGTGCTTGATATTGTGTTATTTTTTTAGTTAATTCTGTTTGAGCTGTTCGGTCATCTTCTGGTTCTACATAAATAGATGTATCCATATTCCCACTATAATTATAAATGTCGTTCAACCATCCAGTATGGATAACACTTGGATATCCTTGCATTGAGTAACTGCGAATGTATTTATTATTAACAACGATATAGTCACGTTCTGGTAAAGAAATATCAGAAGGAGCAAAAAAATCTTTCATTGTTCTAGTATATGGTTCTAATACAACTTCTGCGGTATTTTCTACCTTTTCAACATCAAAGGAATCTATATTTTCTTTTACTTTATTTTTTTTGAACATAATTGCCTCCTATAAGTCAAACGATATATCGTCTTCTTCTGTTACGTAATCACTATCATTTAAAGTTGATTTATAATAACCACCTGTTTTATTGCGAATTTTTTCAACTGCTTCAATTGTTTCATTTGCTGCATCTACAAATGCGGTAGGCGTTGAAGCATCACCAATGATTTCTGTTTCAAGTGCTCGATACAACTCGTTAATAATTACATCAAGTTGAGCCTCTTTTGGTAAATTTGTATAATGTTCTTTTCCATCAACAATTGTCGCCAACATATCTCCTGATAAAATTCCTTCTAAAGCCCCATCATATTCTTTGTTGTAAGCACGGAATACCATCTCAGCTAATTCCTGGGTATTTAGAATATGTGCTTTAATTCCAATATTAGCTAAACTATATATAGTAGAAGAACAACGATTATACAACTCTTCAAATGCATAGGCTTTTCTTTCATCTGCTTGAATGTTATCTAATTTATCAATGTCGTTATACGTGATAATAATGTATTTTTTCTTATATTTTGAATTTCCAATCGTTTCATTTAATCCTTGTAAATTCGATACATACGCATTTGCATAATCACGAAGCCCAGGAAATAAACGGATAGTTCTTTCTGCTTCTTTGATTGTGTTATCTATCATCTCTCGATTATCTATTTCTCTTGTCTGTACGTAAAAGGCATAAGGAAAATTTAATCCCTGAAGCATTCGCTGAAATGACATATCGACAACTTCTTTTTCTTCGTTTGTTTTTAGATTTAAATTAATGGAGCCACATTCGACGACCATACGATATCGGTCATCTCCCATGTCAATCATTGATTGGTTGATATCTTTAAATGGTAATTCGGAAGCTGTGTTTTTTTCTTTTGAACTTACAACAATTCCTTGTTCGTTCATTTGTTTTTCTGCTTTTTTCTTTTGAGATAATAAGAAATAAATGCCTCCGATAATTATTAACCCAAAAATAATAACAAATACAATTGCAATTCCCATATGATTAACGTCCTCCTTTGAATTTTAGATAATTCTCATTAATATGAACTATATTTTTTGTTTTTTTATTAAATAAATACTTTAAATATAAATATTTTGCCAATTCAATATCTCCCATTTTTCTAACTTTATAAAACCCAAAAGGGAAAAAACATATAACACCAATTAAAATGCCAACAATAATTGATATAATATGCGGAATAATTAGATTGAATAATAAACCTAATGCTCCTCCAAATACGATTCCCATGATAATGAAAATAAATTGACTTAACGTAAATTTACCTCCAAATAGTTTTTCTTTGTCTCTTGTATCTGCGGGCACTCTGCATGTTGCCATAAAACCACACTCCTTGTTTAGATAAACTAATTAATCTTATGTATTTTTAGGTATATCTATAAGAAAAGAGGTTCTTTCGTTTATATTTTTTTATAATAAAAAAAAACCACAATGATTTGTGGCTTCTTTATTACTTTTTTTTAACGGAATAAGTTGTAGAATAATCCAGAGAACAAAGACGCAGCTCCAAAGCAAGCAGCACCAATGAAATAAAAGATTAATCCATTAATTGCTTTTGCTCGTTCTTGTGGATTTTCAGATGATTGTGAAAGGTGGAATGCTTTATAAGTAAAGATTCCAACCATGACAACAGCTAATACCCCTGTTACACCTGATACAATTAAACGCCCTTTACTCATAATCGTATTAAATACATTTACGGTACCAGTTGTTGAATTGTTCCCTGCTCCATCAATTTGAAGCTTACCATCAGGTCCAAGCTTAGCTGTGGATAAATCGACACTTTCGTCTGCTGCTGAAACAACTTGCATTGTCATAGGAAGTGTAGCAACTGAGGCTAACCCCATGTTTAACGTATTTTTTAAAAGAAACTTTATTTTTTTCATATGATTTCATCTCCTCGATTTTTTTATTGAAATAAGCCGTATGCTAAACCTGATAACAAACTAGCTCCCCCTAATAATGCAGCTCCAATGAATGCATAAAGCATACCATCAAGTGCATCTTTTCTTTCTTTAGGGTTGTTACTTGATTTTGATAAGGCGACTGCTTTATAAGCAAAGATACCAACTAAAGCAATAGCAGCAATACCTGTAACCCCAGATATAACTAAACGCCCAACACTAAATATTTTATTCCAGAATCCAGCTAAGTCCGTTACATCGCTTACTCCGGTTCCCTTACTAACATCTACTGTTACTTTCCCTCCTGATATACTTACTCCATCTAATCCTGTTGCATTAACGCTTATTGGCGCTAAGAATAAGAGTGTACTTGGAACTAAACTAAGTAAATACTTTATTCTTTTCGACTTCACTCAAATTCACCACCTCTAATACATTGGAAATATTTTTTATATTTCTTATTAAGATAACAAACAAAAACGCTCAAATTTTTAAATGAGAAGTTTCGGTGTAAAAATACTTGTATGTTGTATTCGATCGAGTACAATTGAATAAGAATAAAAAGGAATTCTCATGATTGAAATTAAGC
>JAVXFE010000138.1:0-5477 GCA_036658075.1 Oscillospiraceae bacterium | reverse complement strand
CGAAAATTTCGGCGACTGTTACGGATAAAGAAAATGACGTTCAAAAGGTGGAATTGTTCGTTGATGGCGTATTAAAAGAGGTAACTTTTGAAAAGACCGAAAATGTTTATATGACTCGGTTAGAGGGTGCTGGACTTTCTAAAGGAAAACACAAAATTTGTGTAAAGGCATATGACGGCTATATGGCAGAGGGCGTATCAAATGAAGTTGAAATAAATGTGATTGGCGAAAGCGATATGATTGCAATTTTAAATAATTCAACTCGTGCTACTATAGAAACCGATTTTGCGTTTGTAACAAAGCAACTTCAAATTGATACAAGTGATTTTGACAAACTTACAACGGCACAAAAACAAAAAGCGTATATTAAGATTTTGGAAGAAACATTTACAAACAAGGCAGATTTTCAGAAAAAACTAGATAAAATAGTTGCTGATATTAAAGCAGAAACAACTCCACGACCTCCGCAAGGCGGTGGAAGCGGTGGCGGTTCAAGCGGTGGCGGAGCTCCAGGCGGAATAATAAAACCGACAGCTTCTCCAAAGCCAACGCCAACAGCGACTCCAACACCAGCACCAACTTTTACCGATTTAGACGATGTGGAATGGGCTAGGACGGCTATAGAAACATTGGCTAAAGTCGGAGTGGTAAATGGCGTGGGTGGAGGATTATATGCACCATATGAAAATGTTACACGTGGTCAGTTTGTAAAAATGATAATTGGTGGACTTGGCAGAATTGACAAAACCGCAAGCGTGGATTTTTCAGACGTTTCAGAAACAGATGAGTTCTATCCTTATATTGCGACAGCACAAAGTGCAGGAATTGTAAACGGTAGAGAAAATGGAACTTTTGGAACAGATGAGTTGATTGCTCGTGAGGATATGGCGGTAATGCTAGAACGTGCCACACATGCGTTTGGAATAAAAATTCAAGAAAATGTTGAAAAGTTGACATTTGATGACGAAGGTGAGATTTCGGATTATGCCTTGGATAGTGTAGCTAAAATCCAAATGGCGGGAATAATGAACGGTGTCGGAGGTAATAAGTTTGAACCAAAACGTCCGGCGGACAGAGCTATGGCGGCAAAGGTTGTATACGAAATAAGAACGTATAGTCAGGAGGGAGCGAGATGACAAAATTTAAAAAATATATCTGTGCAATGCTGTCAGCGGTTATGCTAATCAGTCTTGTAAATATACAAGCCATTGACGCCTCTGATGATAATGCGTATGATGAAGATGTGGCGGTTTTGGTTTCGTTAGGAATTATGCAGGGTGCTGAAGGTGGTATGCTTAACCTTGGACAGGATATTACCCGTGGAGAGTTTGCCACCATGATTACAAAAATGGTGAATATAGGTGAATATGGCGGGAGCAAAAAGTTTGACGATGTCTCAAAAAATCATTGGGCTTTTAATGCAATCGGTGCGGCATCAGATATGGGATATATGTCAGGTGACGGAAATGGAAATTTTAGACCTGATGATACAATAGTGACAGAAGAAGCGGTAAAATCGTTGGTTTCAGCACTAGGATATGCAACACGTGCCGAAGATGAGGGCGGTTATCCAAACGGATATATGTCCATTGGACGAAAGATAGGAATGTTTGACAAATCAACGGCAGGAACCGGAAAACCTCTAAAACGCCGTGAAGTGAGTCGGATTATGTATAACTGTCTTGAAATAAATCTTATGGAGCAAGTATCATATGGTGATCAAATTAAATATGTTGTAGGCGATAAGACTATTTTAAAGGATTGTTTAAACGCTATTCGAATAAAAGGCACTGTGAATGCAAATTCAGAGATAAATTTAAACTCTGAAATTGAAATCGGTGAAGGAAAGGTCGTTATTGGCGAAACGCTCTATTATACAGGGAAAACTAACATTTCTGAGGCTTTAGGAAGTGAAGTTTATGCCTATGTGAAAATGGATAAAAACGACCCAATCCAAACTGTGATATACTATAAAGAAAGCGTGAATCAAAAAACTATAACAGTTAAACATTCCGAAATCAATGATGAGACAAGCGAGAGCGAGTTTGTATACGACGAAGGCGGAAGAAACCCAAAAAGGATTCAGATACCAAAAGGAGTAACTGTTATTGTAAATGGCGAGGCGGTTTTTGGCTTTACAACTCAAACTTTAAAGCCTACTTTAGGTGATGTTACGCTGGTTACTAATAATGGGAAATTAAGCTTAGTACGTATAAATTCGTATGAGAGTCGTGTTTTAGAATCAGTAAGCGAAACGTATAAAACCATATATTACAAGGGAAACGTTACACCGACAAAACTTGAAGATAGCGACGTGAAATATACTATTATCAAAAAGGATAAAGAGGTGGACTTAGATGCTCTCGAACCTTTTGATATAGCCTCGGTTGCCACAAGTGCGAACGGTAAAAATGTTAAAATTATTATATCCAATGAGACTATTGAAGGCACGCTGGGTGAAATTACAAGCGACAGGTATTCAATAGATGGACGTGCTTTCCCTGTTTCAAAATTTTATGAAGGAAAGGCAAGCGATTTAGAGCTTGGAAAAGTTGGGACATTCTATCTTGACACATTTGGCGAAATCGTGTATGCGGATATGGGAAAAGGAACTCTTGAATATGCATATTTTGTCGCATCGGATTTTGCAAAAGAGCTTGATACAAAGTTAACCTTGAAGATTTTAAACATTCAGGGCAGAATTGAACTTACTGAAGTTGATACAAAAGCTACGTTAAATGATGAAAAGCGAGGACTTCAAGGAATCTATGAAAAGCTTGGAAATACACGGCAACTTATAAAAATTCGGAAGGCGGCAGATGGCAAAATTCGAGCAATCGAAACGGCATACGATAACACCGCTGACCCAAACCCAACGTATGAGACGGATGTCTTTAGCAAGGATATGGAAGGTGCGGAAGTTCGATACAAAGAGCAGATGTTTTCAGATGGACAAAACCTTTATTGTGTGCCGGACAAGACTCTTGTTTTGGTGGTTGGACTTAATTCGGATGGAGATATAGATGAGAAAAGCTGTAAAGCGTCTACTACATCATCGACGTTTTCGGCAGATACAAAATATTCGGATATTGCTATTTATGACATAGATGGCGAAACGAGAATCCCAAATATAATTGTTCGAACTCGTAAACCAAACGCATCAGCGGTAAACGCAGATGGAATGGTATATATCGTTGATGAATTTTTTGAAACCACGGGAAAAGACGGCGAAAAGCTTCAGGGGCTTAGATATTTTAAAGGTGGACAACTTGAAGAAAAAATAATCGATTCTGATATTGTTAGCACCTGTTATGATAAAAAACAGCCGGGTAAAAATAACGATAGTAAAAACGCACCCGATATTTATAAAGATGCAACGATTAGTGATTTAAGTCGTGGTGATGCACTTCAGTTTACTACAAACTCAAATGGATATATATCAGTGTTCAGACCGGTGTTTGTACAAAAGCTTACAACTGATAATATGGCACTTGTTACAGGTGGCGGTAGCGGATATCTTGAGTTTCCAACATTTGAAACTTTTTATGGTAAGATTTCAAAGAGAAGTTCACAAATTTTGACACTTAAAGTAAATGTGAAAGAATATGCATTCTCGGCGGCTAAGCCGAAAGTGTATCTTTATAATAAAGCAACGGATAAAATTAATGTTATCTCTGTAGGAGACTTGCAGTCATATTTAAAGACAACCGATATATTTGTTTATTCGTCAAGAAAGACATGTCAATCAATAGTGGTTTATGAATAAAATATAAAAGAATTGCGTTTTTGAAATTTAATGTTTGGAATTTTATAAAAGTGTGATATAATGGTCACGATATTTATGATTATTATATCACACGAATGTGATTAAACCAAATACTAAATTTCAGATAGGGTGAATGCACGAATGAAAACTAAACAGCTAAATCAATGGATTAAACAGATGCTAAGCTTGCTTAAAACAAAGAGTGTGCTTGTTAAAATGATGAGTGGGTATATCTGTATTTTTTTGATTGTTGTTATGTTTAATTCGTGCATTTATTTTTATCTAAAGCCAATTTTTATTCAAAAAGAGGTAACAAATGCAACGAATTATTTATCGTATATAAGTGAAAGAGTTGATATGAATCTTTTAAAAGTTAAAGATTCTATGCATAAGTTTTTAGATAATTCTGAAATAATAAAAGGAAAAAGAGGAAAAGGAATAGACGATATAAACAGTCAACTTTTAATGACAAGCGACCTAATCTATTTTATGGATTCAAACCCAATAGTAAAATATGCGGCGGTCTATAATCCAAAAAACAATATTGCTATCGCTAGCGATGGCACATTAAGTACTGCGACTTTGATTGATAAAATTGCCCATGAAAGCGGACTTAGCCAACAAGATGTTTTAAGCGGGATTGAAAACGGGAAAAACTTTGGTACCTTTCCTGCGGCAGAAATGAATTCAAATGATGAAAAAACAACGGGTTATTTTACGTTTTATACAGGGGTTAGTTATAGCAATAACGATTATAAAATGATTTCCTTTGTTAGCAAAGAAGAAATCGAAAAACTATTAAAAAAAGATAATATTTCGGAATATAGTAAGACGTATATTTTAAATCGAAATTATGATACCTGGCTTAGCACCGACGGCGATGTGATTGACAAAGACTTGATTGAGAATGATTCAAAATATGATGGAAATACCGCCGTTACTACAAAATCTGCCTTCCAAGATTGGGTATATGTTTCAATATTAAACGATAAAATGATTGTTAAAAATTTGGGCTTTATTAAAAACACTTTCTTGATTTTAATTTTGGCTATGATGGGAATTTGTATTTTTATAAGTATAAAATTTGTTAAAAGTTATTATAATCCTATTGCAAATATAATCGACAGATACCTCTTAACTATAAACGGAGGGACTAATGAGTTTGACGCAATATCAAATACCTTAGAAAATTTAAAATCCGAAAATGAAAACAGTGCAGAAAAGGAAGTTTTAACCGGTATTTTAAAAAGCGGATTTTATTCAGATGAGTTAGAAAAAATGTTTGAATATAACTTTTTTAGAATTATAGTAATGCGTGCAATAAGTGATGAAAGCATAAACTTTGAAATTATAAATCAAGTCGGCTTAGGAAATGATTTTGTTTTTAAAGTTATCCAAGAAACGCATAATGGATGTAGTATAATTTTAAATGGCGATGAACTTAGCTATAACAAGACCATGGCACTTATTCTCGGACTTCAACAGGAATATTTTAAAGAAACTTCGGTGTTTGCGGCTTTTGGAATCAGTAATATATGCGATGAACTTATGGATATACATGAGGCGTATAAAGAAGCTATTATGGCAATTGACCATGGTGATAGTAGCTGTGAAAGCTGTATCTATATGTATCGAGATATAAATAATATAAACCAAAACATGTACCTTCCTATTGATTTTGAACGACGCATGACAGAGGCGGTTTATACAC
>JAVXFE010000137.1:0-5510 GCA_036658075.1 Oscillospiraceae bacterium | reverse complement strand
CGGCATCTCCTGTAACATATGCTTTATGGATTTTATCAATCGTTCCGTCCGCATATAGTTCTTTTAAAGCGGTGTTTATCTGACCTTTGAGTTCTGAATTTTCTTTAGAAACAGCAATAGCATACTCTTCCTGTGTTAAAATATCAGGCAAAATCTTAACGCCTTTATTGCTTGCCACGATATTTTTCGCAACCTGGTCATCGATAACAACAGCGTCAAGGCTACCGTTTTTCAAATCCATAACGGCGTCAAGAGCCTTTTTAAAGCGTGAAACTTTAGCGTCTTGCATTTTTTCTGAAACATAAAGGTCACCTGTTGTTCCTTCTTGAACGCCAACCTTTGCTCCGTTTAAATCAGCCGCAGTTGCAACTTTTTTGGTATTTTCATCCGTCGTCTTTGTAACTTTTGGACTTTCACAACCTGCCAAAACACCAATTGATAAAACCACCGACAGCGAAAGTGCAACAATTTTCTTAAAATTCATAACAAATCCTCCTGAATATATTAATTTTGAGCCTTGAACATTAACTATAACTACCCATCATGCCCAAATTCCACAATTAACTTATATATTACACTATATCACCATATTTTGCAATAGTTTTTACGTAAAAAGTTAAACTTTTCTTAAAATTTTATCACCTTCACGAAAAAGGCTTGTAGATAAAACAATTGTCGATTTTTTGTATATGAATATTCTTGGAAAATAAAGGATATACAAAGTTTATGACGAATTACTAAAAGGAATGCTAATATTAGAAGGGGTGTGCTTAAATGGAGATAAACCTTGAAACTATTGGTTCAACCTTGGTTGTAAAGCTTGGCGGCGAAATCGACCAACATTGGGCAAGTGAGTTAAAAAGCGAGATTGACCGTGAAATTAATCTTAGAAATATCAATAATCTTATATTTGATTTTGCAAAAGTAACCTTTATGGATAGTTCAGGAATAGGCGTTATTATTGGAAGATACAAGCAAATACATGCACGTGGTGGCACAACAATGATTGTTCGAACCCAACCGCAAGTTGACAAAATCCTTGAATTATCCGGCGTAAAAAAATTACTTGAATGCAGTTAGGAGGAAGAAAAATGGAAAACTTTATGTGTCTTGAATTTCCAAGCAAGAGTTGCAACGAATCGTTTGCACGGGCGGCGGTAGGTGCTTTCGCCACCCAGCTTGACTTAAACATAGATGAATTGGCAGATATAAAAACGGCAGTTTCTGAAGCCGTCACCAACTCGATTGTCCACGGTTATCAAGATTCACGTGGGATAATAACCATTAAATCAAGAATATTCGGAAACGAAATTGAAGTTGAAATAATCGACAAAGGGTGTGGAATTGATAATGTCGACAAGGCGATGCAACCGATGTTTAGCACCGTTGACGATGACGACCGAAGCGGAATGGGGTTCACGGTTATGCAAAGCTTTATGGACAACCTAAGCGTCATATCACGGCTCGGCGAAGGAACCCACGTCACCATGACCAAGATAATTGGGGCGGATAGGGATGAATGAAAAAACACTAACCAAAACATTAACCAATGAAGAACTTTTAGACAGAGTTATCACTGGTGACGGAAACGCTCAAAACGAGTTGGTAGAAAAAAATATGGGTCTTGTATATAGTGTAGCAAAACGTTTTTTAAACCGAGGTCATGAGAGAGACGATTTAATTCAGATTGGAAGCATAGGCCTTATAAAGGCGATTCAGAAGTTTGACAAATCATTTGGCGTTAAATTTTCTACATATGCCGTCCCAATGATTATGGGAGAAATTAAGCGATTTATTCGAGATGACGGAATGATAAAGGTTAGCAGAAGTCTAAAAGAGCTTTCATCAAAAGCCATGGCAATAAAAGAGCGAATAACAGCAGAAACAGGCTCTGAACCCAGCATGCGTGACATTGCAAGCGAACTTGCAACGACCCCGGAAGAGTTGGCGGCGGCTTTAGAAGCAGGCGTCCGCCACGAATCGCTATATACCATATCCGATGACGGAAGTCACGAAGGGCGACCTCTTATTGAAAGGATTGAATGTGACAAAGATTATGAAAGTGGTATCGTCGATAAAATAATCCTTAAAGAAGCGATAGAAAGCTTTGGCGAACGTGAACGAAAAATTATAATGCTCCGCTATTTTAAGCAAAAAACCCAGTCGCAAATTGCCGAAATGTTAGGGATATCACAAGTTCAAGTTTCACGAATTGAAAAGAAGGTATTGCTAAAAATGCGAGAAAAGATTTCGGGCGAATAACGAAATCGTTACCGCCCGCTTTCTCTCTAATATTTTACAGGGTCTTACAGACCAAAAACATAATCTGTGCTGACGTATATGCAATAGAGCTTTTGCTCTATTGCACAGGTTTGTTGCTTTTTTACACCTTTTTAGTCGAAATTTCTTTTGCGGTTTTTATTATATTTTTCCCATACTTTTTATGCAAATCCTGAACAGCTTTATCAAGTTTTTTATCGCTTTCTCTTCTCTCTTCATTTGAAAACGAAATTTGTTCGCATTCTTCTTTAGTCAAATTATTTGCCGTTATTCCTATAAGTCTAACTTTTTTTTGTGACCAATTTCCCACCAAAAGGTCCACCGCAATTTTGTAAATATCTCGAACGCTTCTAACGGTTTTCCTGGTCGAGGCACGTGTAATACTTTTCATATCATGATATTTAATTTTAAGAGTTACCGTTTTACACCATATATCCGCCATTTCCAACTGATAACTAACTTCAGAGGCTAATCTAATCAAGGCGTTTTTAAGAAATTCAATATCGTTTGTATCTTTTTGGAAAGTTGTTTCCTTTCCAATAGATTTCGATTTTACCTCTTTAGAAACAGGACGGTTATCAACCCCTTTTGCATATAATAGCAGTTCCTGTGCCATATTTCCTAAGCCTTTTAGACGATATTCGGGTGCATTCAATAAATCTTTAACCGTAAAAATTCCAATAGCATTAAGTTTTTCCTGCATCTTTTTCCCGGCTCCATAAAGAATTCCAACAGGTCGGTCAATAATTAATTTTTGAAATTTTTCAGCATCTTCAACAACAAAAAAACCGTTTGGCTTCTTCTCTTCGCTTGCAAACTTTGCCGCCATTTTGCAATACCCCACACCCACAGAACATGTTGTTCCGACTTGTTCAAAAACTCGCCCTTGAATCTCTTTTGCGATTTTTTCGGCGTTTCCAAATAAAAGCTCGCTCCCTGTAACGTCCATATATCCCTCGTCCAAGGCAACAAATTCGATCTGGTCGGTATACTTGCTCATTATTTTATGGATTATGTCCGATGCCTCTTTATACTTTTTCATATTAGAAGGAACAAAAACGCCATTCGGGCATAATCGATACGCCTCCGTTGTACTCATTGCAGAATGCACCCCATATTTACGTGCAATATAATTACATGTCGAAACCACTCCACGACTTCCCGGGAGTGTTCCGATTATTACAGGTTTCCCACGCAGTTCAGGATTATCACGTTCTTCAATTGCAGCAAAAAAAGCATCCATATCCATATGAATTATTTTTCTCTTCATTATAATATCCTTCATAATGTCATTCAAAAATATCACCTACCATCATGACCTATAAAGCTCGCTTTATCGCAAAGATATTATTGCTCCTTGTCGACCAGTGTGTTCTTTTTGTGTTCGATAAGAATAATATCTGTCCGCTTTGCAAATTGTGCATTCTTCTGATACTCTAATGTTTTCGCATTTGACGCCCGCTTGCTTTATTTGGTCAAAGTTAACGCTCCACAAATCAATGTGGAATTTTCCATTTTCCTTAGGGATTTTATATTTGTCATCAAAATTTTTAGCGGTATCCCCATCAACCTCAAAGCAACATTTTCCAATGCTCGGTCCAATTGCGACAAGAATATTTTTAGGTTCACAGCCATATTCTTCCGCCATACATCGTATTGTTTTTTTGCCAATTCCCATAACCGTCCCACGCCAACCTGCGTGCGAGGCAGCAACAACCTTTTTCACAGGATCGAGAAACAGAAGCGGAACACAATCCGCTGAAAATATTACTAAAGAGATCCCCGGAATATTTGTAATAAGTCCATCCGTGTCTTCGATATCACTAACACGCACCACGCCTTTTCCCGCATCGGAGTCGGTTACAAGCCGAATGTTATCCGTATGCGTTTGCTTTGAAAGAACCATACGCCTCATATCTACGTTTAAATCTTTTGCCACAAGTTCATAATTCTTCATTACGCTTTCCGCATCATCGCCCACCCTAAAGCCTAAGTTAAGTCCTTCGATTTTTCCATGACTCACTCCGCCTAAACGTGTTGTAAACCCATGGTTTACAAGCTCTGTTTGTAAAAAAGCTTCACTTTTTAAATACACCCTATCCTCGATTTTAAATTCTTTAAAGCTCATATTCTGCTAAACCTTAACCTTTCAACAGATTCCACTTTTTTTGTGTGTGGGTCAACATCAAAAACACAACCATTAAACCACACCTCGCCCTCGGCCTTGTCAAAGCGATAGCGTTTCCCGGCGTTACAATAAAACTCAATAATTATGTCCTTCCTAACGCCCAAAATTGAATCCATAACGCCCGTCATGCCTAAATCAGAGATGTACCCTGTGCCACGTGGTAAAATTCTCTCATCTGCCGTCTGAACATGAGTATGAGTTCCAAAGACAATTTGAACTTTTCCATCTAAAAAGTTTCCCATGGCTAAACGTTCACTTGTGGTTTCGGCGTGCATATCAACCGCAATTATATCCACATCATCTTTAATTTCTTTTAAAAGTTTTTCAACCGCCGCAAAAGGACAGTCTGCTGGATTCATATTTACACGTCCGATAAGGTTTATTACCGCAATACGTGCATACCCCAAATCCTTTATAACATAACCGTTTCCCTCAAAATGCGGAGGATAATTAAGTGGGCGAATTATATTTGTATTGTCTTCTAAAACTTGCAAAACTTCACGATTTGCAAATGTGTGATTCCCCATTGTTATTACATCTACCCCACGCTCAATTAAGGTATCTGCGATATTTGCGGTTATTCCGTTTGTATTTGCAGAATTTTCACCGTTAGCGATAACAAAATCAATGTTGTATTTATCACGGATTCGATTTAGGTTGTTATATACAAACTCTCGACCTTCAGCGGCAACAATATCACCAATTGCAAGTATTTTCATTAAAATCCCCCCACAGAAAAGAACGAGTATCTACATTAAATTTCATAATATATAATTAACTAAATCACATAATATATCAAATACACATTCTAAACTCTTCTATAATAATATATCTGCATTATAACGCAAATCCTTTAAAATTGCAACAGCTATAAAAACAAATTAATATCTTTCCTATGTTTCAAAAATAATTATATCCTATTCAATATTTTCCTTAAAAGAGTAATATTTTCACAAAACTTGTCATTAATTCACTTAAATTTTACAAAAAATATATACAATCTTAACAATTATATTATAATTATAAAATATACTATTGCTTT
>JAVXFE010000136.1:0-5522 GCA_036658075.1 Oscillospiraceae bacterium | reverse complement strand
CACTTTTCTCTAACAACGAGAGCTGTAATCGCTGGCTTGTCCGATTCCATGTCCTCGAAATTTATGCCATAATTTCCGATAAGAGGATAGGTTTTAACAAGAATTTGTCCGCAAAAAGCAGGATCTGTAATCTCCTCTTGATACCCAACCATACCTGTGGTAAAAATAACCTCACCAACTACATCATGAACATGTCCGAATGTCTTACCTTCAAACCTCATACCATTTTCAAGTATAAGCTCCGCTTTCTTTGCTGTCTTCATGTAATCAACTCCTTTATATTTTAATTGCAAAATAAAAGGACTATCGAGAAGGAAAAATCCTTTCGATGTCCTATAATTTATCTTTTGGAAACAATAGTCCTATCAACGGAAAACACGAAATAGAAAAAAACGGATGTTGTATCTCTTTTATATGAACTCGGCTCATTTTATGCATGCCTTTATCCGCTCCTTTTTAATTTATTCGTTGACGTACTTTTGAATTTCATCTATTATATCACTTACAAAAATGCTTGTCAAGATAAATTTTTAAATTTTTTAAGTTTTTTGCATTTAATTTTTAATATAATTTTTAATATAATTTTTAAATGTAAATATGATGATGTTTGGTCGGAAGTTATAGTTTTCGGCGTTGTATTTTAAATGCTTTCTATAAATCCTAAATATTCAGACTTTGTCATACAATGTAAAAAGTCATATTCACGTTCGAGCTTATGCAAAATTTTAGGAGTATCATCATCAGAACCTAAGTCGATAACAACAATCTCACCGTCGCACGGTTCCCACGCAATTGCTCTAATAACCCCTTCTATTGTATCCTCTTGATTTTTAACACTAAGCACAATGTGCGTGCTATGTATCGCTCTGGCTTGCGCCTTTGTGTGAAGCGCCATACATTTAAAAATAAGTTGCATTGCCCCATAAACCGACAAGAAACATAATACTGATGATATAAGTATGTTCATATATTTCACCCCTTTATACATGATATGCAAACCTATATAAAGGGGTGATTGTTTTGAGGGTATCTATTCGCCATTTTCAATTTTTTCAGCAATCTCATTCAAATAAATCCAGCGTTCCATTTTTTCGGAAAGTTCTTGTTCGAAATTTTCTTTTTTTATTGTTAATTCTTGAAGTGCAACAAAATCCGAGGAGTTCTTCAAGAGTTCAACTTCAACATCTTTGATTTTTTCTTCGAGATTTGCAATATCCTCGTCAATTGTTTCGTATTCTTTATTTTCTTTAAAAGTGAACTTAGCCTTTGTTGGTCGTTTTTGATTTTTCGTTTTATCCAAATTTTCCTTTGTGGCTTTTGGTGTTTTTAACGCATTTAAATCTCCTGAAACTACATCAAAATAATCTGTATATCCGCCTAAATATTGCTTAATTTCACCATTTCCACGAAATTCAAATACACGGTCAACAACCTTATCAAGGAAGTATCTATCATGAGAAACAACAATAACAGCACCATTAAATCCATCTAAATATTCTTCTAAGATAGTTAAGGTTTGGATATCCAAATCGTTTGTAGGCTCATCAAGTATAATAACATTTGGTGCCTCCATAATTGTGCGGAGAAGATAAAGCCGACGCCTCTCGCCACCCGATAACCTTCCTATCGTACTCCATTGCAACTCACCGCTAAACAAAAATTTTTCAAGCATTTGTGATGCCGAAAGCATTCCGTCAACCGTCGCAATAAACTCTGCTACATTTTTAATATAATCAATAACTCTCAAAGACAAATCCATCTCTTCGCATTCTTGTGAAAAATATCCGATTTTTACAGTATCGCCAATCACGACATTACCACTATCCGGTTCAATGATGCCACAAATCATATTTAAAAGCGTCGATTTTCCACAGCCATTTTTACCAACGATACCAATTCTTGCATCCCTAGGAAGCATATATTCAAAATCTTTGACAATAACTTTATCGCCAAAACTTTTTGAAATATTTTCAATTTCGATAATTTTCTTTCCAAGACGAGTTGCCACAGAATTAACTTCCAACTTTTCACTTGTTTTTACATCTATTTTTTCACTTAATTTTTCAAATCTTTCTATTCGTTCTTTACTTTTTGTACCTCTAGCTATAGCGCCACGTTTAATCCATTCAAGTTCCGTACGATAAATACTTTTGTTTTTACGTAGTGTATTTTGTTCCATTTCTTCACGTTCGAATTTAAGTTCTAAATATTTTGAATAATTTGCTTGATAGGTGTAAAGATTAGAATTATCAAGTTCCACAATTTTATTCGTCACCCTATCCAAAAAATAACGGTCATGTGTAACCATTAAAATTGCACCTTTATATCGCATTAAATAATTTTCAAGCCATAATACCATATCATTATCCAAGTGATTTGTGGGCTCATCAAGTATAAGAACTTCACACGGGGTCATTAAAGCGGCAGCAATTGCTACCCGTTTTTTTTGACCCCCCGAAAGGTTATCAATATTAAGTTCAACATCCGTAAAACCGAGCTTTGTTAAAATGGTTTTTGCCTCATATTCATATGCATCAACAGTGACTTTCGTTGCACCTCTCATAACTTCCTTTAAAATACTGCTTCCCTCTTTAAATACAGGATTCTGTGGAAGATAACTAACCCTAACATTTCCGGATTTAGTAATTGAACCAGTATCAGAAGTTTCGAGTCCTGCAATAATTTTCATTAAGGTTGATTTTCCCGTGCCATTTATACCAATAATTCCAACTTTATCGCCCTCATCTAAAAATAATGACACTTCATTTAATAGTTTTCGTTCTACAAAAGTTTTTGAGATTTTTTCAGCTTGTATTAACATATTTAGCAATTCCTCTATATTCTAATATAATATATTTATTATAGCACATGAGCCAAAAAAAAGATAGTTTTTTTGTAAACATTTATTTTCGGTTTTTCTTGACTTGAGAGGAAGTTTATTGTATACTATTACAATACTGTTACAGTATGATTACAACAATATTATAATAATGTTATTTTACATTACAGGGGTGAGTCTAATAAATACAACAACCAAACCCAAAATTGAGATTATTAAAAAAGAAACTGAATATTTAAAAAATGTTACTCTTGTTGAGATTGAAAAGCTTGAAAAAAATCTTGAAGTTGTTAAAAGTGAGCCTGTTAACGGAAACTTCACTTCAACATTTAATTATATTGATATATATACCCCCGATAATGGAGATAGTACCCTTCCTCTTTATAAGCGTATCAGAAAAATAGGTTAATTTATTTTAAAAAATAGAAAGTCCCTTAGTCAAAATCGACTAAGGGACTTTTAGATTTGATTTTCGGTTTTATTTTTCGATTTTTCCAAACGAAGTTATAATATTTTCAAAATTCTTATCTACTCTTGTACCGTGGTATTTATTTTGAGTCGAAATCATAGTGATTGCCATCTTGTTTCCAATATTAAACACAAAGATTTTCATGTATATTTCGTCGTCCCCAAGTGTTCCAGTAAGCTCTGCCAAGGCTCCGGTCTTATCTCCAACTTTAGTGTATTTTTTAGTTGTGATTTCTTTTTTATTTTTCATCTTATCAAGTACTATCTTTTTTTGTATATCTAACACTTCTCCAATATCATAGTTTTTTGCATCAACTAAAGTGTTAATCGAAAATATTGTTGGCGGTTCCATATCCATACATTCTATATATTCGCCATTCTGTTTAAGATTATATTTCCAAGTAGAAGGAATCTCAAAAGAATATTCCATTTTTTCATTTTTCACATTTTGCATACTTTCGTCCACACTTGAAACCATAAGTTTTCCTACATCTTCTTTTTTTAGTTCTTCAAGTTCGAAAGAACTAATAATCTTATTTGTCTCTACTTCTGCATCTTTTCCAGAAATATGAATTGCGATATTATAAGCATATTCGCCAAATTTAAAGAAAATATCAGTCATTCTCCATGCACCGTCGTCACCTAAATCTTTTGAAATTGTATAAAATTTAGCTTCATTACCTGCTACTTTAGTAGTAGATATTCCACTTACTTTATATTTTTCAAGGTTAAATAAAGATTTGTTCCTTTCAAGGTCATTATTTATCCACTGGTCAAGGGTCTTACCATCAAGAGAAATTACAGAAACTCCTATATATTCATTTTCATGATCCTCTGTATCCATATTTTGATCAAGGTTTGCAAAATTACATATATTAGAAACGTTTTTATTTGATACATCATTCCAGTTCGCAGGTATGTTAATTTTAAACTTCATTTCCTTATTATTGTATATTCTATAACCATTTTTAGCATCTGACAAATCTTCAATTTTTCCAGCATCATCAAATGTCATATTAAAGCTTTCTACAATATCTAAAAATGTCTGTTTTTTCTCGCTTAAAGCAGAATTTTTAATATACGCAACGATCCTATATTCTTTTTCATCAGACAAAAACGTCTTGTCTATTATATATGAGTTTGTTGATTTCAATTCCATATATATATATTCTTCACCTTTAGAATTAGTCTTTTTTGCCTCATCGATAATAGTATAATCTTTAGCCGCCTCTTTACATTCACTAAAAATAGTATCTAAGGTTTCATCTTCTTTTGCATTTTTCACACTAACTGAAACTTTAGCATTGCCATCATCTGTGACAAAATCGCTATACATTCCAGCAAATTCACGATAAGCCAAAGCCAATTCCTTATTGTACTTCATTGACCATTTTAAATAGCTATCGCCAACATATTCTTTTGATGTGTTATGTAAAATTTGAGAAAAATCAACAGTACTATTACTTTGTGTAATATATTTTTCAACAGTTATTTTTTCTGTATTATCATCATATTTCACATCCGCACCAAAATTTTCTGTTATAAACCTAAGCGGAACCATTGTTGTGTCATTTGTAAGTTCAGGAACTTGCAATAACTCTAAATTCCTGTCGTTTACAACAGCTTCTTTTTTGCCAATCCAAATTTTTATTACTACATCCATGTACGTTAAAGTTACACTGCTTTCCACATCATTCCAAAGCACTTCTGAACCAAACGCCTCTGTTATTACTCTAAGTGGTACCAAAGTCGTGCCATCTACAACATATGGTTTTTCAACTTTTTGGTCTGTGCCGTTAATTTTAAGAACATCTTCCCCGACCTTAAATTCGATAGTAATTTTATCTATCAAGCTGTCGGTCTTCTCTTCTTCTGCGAATGCTGGTATGATAGATGTTGTCAACATAGCTATCGCCATAAAAAATGCAAATATTTTAGTTTTCATAAAAACCTCCATGCTACTTATATTTTTTAATTTTATCCAAACGTTATGTTTAAATCAATTCGATTTCCATCACGCATTACGCCCAAAGTAGCTGTACTTCCGGGAATATAATCCTTCATTTTTTCATGCCAATCCGTATCACTATTGACAAATGCTCCATCTACTGCGATTACTGCATCTCCCACAAGGACACCAGCAGCAGCCGCTGCACCGCCATTTACAATAGATTTGACTATCAAACCACTAGATGTTGGCAATCCAAGTTTCGCC
>JAVXFE010000135.1:0-5537 GCA_036658075.1 Oscillospiraceae bacterium | reverse complement strand
AACTTTTATTGCAATATATGGTTGGACACCTGAATTTTGAACCTAGGATTATGAAGTTTTTGGTTAATGTTTTAGTAATTGCGTTAAATTATGCATTTAGTAAAATATGGATTTTTAGGCAAGATTAAAAATACTTCATACAGTCATTTTGTGCTTGTATGACGATTTAAGGCAAATTTTTTATACAATTTCAGAAAATAAATAAACGACTTTTTATATAAATTTATTGTTTTTTGTTGCATATTCCACAAATGCATGATATACTCTCAACAATGATAATATCAAACATGCTAAAGATTTGGAGGGATATTTATGAAAAAGAATATGACTGTGTTTTTGATTTTTCTTGCCTTGTGTATCGGTACAATTAGTGTGTATGGAGCTGAACATCCGGTTTTGAATGACTTTTACAACGGAATGTTAAGCTATGGTGATAGAATTATTGTGCGTGAAAATATTGTGGCTAAGAAAACTGCCGTACAAACTTTCACTGGACAAACAGTGGACGAATTTAAAACGTATATACAAACAAATCTGCCTAAAAACCCGACGGTTCGTGCCTCGTATGAAAAAGAAGTAGCCCGTCTTGGACAACTTTATAACTTAGAAGGCGATGCGGATAATGCTAAAAAAGTTCTTCATGCAATAATACTATCTGCACAGAATTATGAAACAATTAAGGACTTGCCACCTGCTAATGAATTCTTTAAATCAGCAAATTTAACTCCCGCATTTTTGGTTATTGCTTATGATAATGTTTATACATATAATGGATTTGCTGAATTTGATACCTTATATGGAACAGATGTTCGTGCTTTAATCGATAGATATTTTACAAGTATAGCGGAAAAAATATATAACGATAATAAAAATATTTATATAAATAACCTTGGCGGTTATGCAATAAAAAACCTTATGGGAACAGGTGTAATCTTGGAAAAACCCGACATAATACGCTATTCAATCGTAATGATGGATAGTGCATTTGATCCGTCTCAATGGCATGGGGATGGAATGTGGAGTGAAGGTACTGTGTCCTATGGACAACAACTAGTGGGAAATACTTTAGAGGCGGCAAATGCACTTAAAAAATATGTTGACCCTCCGGGATATGTGGACAAAATTCTTAATATTAAATTAAACAAGACGGATTTAAGTACCAGATGGCCAATGCTTGAAAAAATAAAAGCCACAAATACAGGTGCGAAATATGTAAATGATTCGCTAATGGCTTTTCATGATACACACCCAAATCCAAAAGTTTCAAATAACCCCAATCTACCGCTTACTAACTTTGATCCTGTAGAACTAAATCACTTTGGTATGTACGCCATGAAAAGCGGAAATCAGACAGACGCACAACAGGTAAATCTTCTCTTTCCTCCTATAAGTGAAGGTATTCCATATGGCGGTGGACATTATCATGGGAATTTTTTATCACTTTCGATGTTTGCCGGAGGAATGGAAGTCTTACCGGATGCTGGGTATCCTTTTGATGTTGAAAACAACAGATACTTCCATATGAGTCCGGTTACACATAACGAATCATGGATTAGTTCAATAGGTAAAAATGCCACATTAGGTCTGAATTATGATGAGTATAAGTCAAAATCTACACGTGCGAGCGTTATTGCTTATGATAACAAAAGTGCGGATAGTATGGTGCAATTGATTGAGGCGTCATCACTTCAACCTACAGATGAAAATATCGACACAAAACGACGATTATTATTCCAAATAAAGATGACAGAAAGCCGTTCGTACACTTTTGATTTACAACGCCTAAAAGGTGGAAATGTCCATGAGAACTTTTTACGAAGCAGTGAAGATGAAGATACCACATTAACGACTGACCTTACACTTGTGCCATTACTCGAAAACGACATTGGCACATACCTGAAAAATAACAAAAAAATTGGTCAGATGACTAACACTTCCTCGCCATTTAAGGAACCAAAACTTGATAACACAGGCAAAGCGTTTTCCTTTTCATGGAAGGGGATAACGAGCGGAACGACTTTTAAGGCACATATGAAGGAAGTAAAAGACGGACAAACTTTTGTTTCTACAATGCCTTCTTTGCGTCGTACAGAAGGGGATCCACTATTAAAAGATAACTTTCCAGTTCCACACATGTATATGCGACGTGAAGTAAGCCCGAACGATGTGACGGAATTTGGTGGCGTATACGAAGGGTACCGAAACGAAGAACTTCCGCTTGTCAATGGCGTTAAATGGAGTGAAGTTCTCGGGAATAGCATGAGTACGATTGCTGTTGTGGATTTAGGAGAAAAAGAGGATATTATATATATTAATGATAATCTTACGCCGTACACATATGATGGCGTGGAATTTTCGGGTAATTATGCAATCCTTAGACGAAACAAGGCTACAAAACAGCCTGAATGGGGATATCTTAACGGTGACGGGTATATTAAAACGCAAGGCAAGATGATAAGAGGAGTTGAAACATTTTCGGCAGGTGTCACGGCGGTTAGCCGTAGTGCAAATGGCGAAAACAAGATTATACTGGATAAAAATGTCCCTGGTGAGTTCGTAAACGAATGGGTGGTGAGTAACCTTCCAGACCAAACAGGAATAGCACATAAAATAGTAGGGATTCCTGAAAGTAACACATTATCAGTGCATAATGATGTTGGTTATTCTATATCAAATGGTGCAACTAAGTGGGAGTATTTTCCGAGTAAAGTAAACACGGTGACGAATAACTTTCAGATATCAACCGTCACAAAAGATAAGCTTATTGACCGTACAGCAACAGGAAATCCCAATGTTACGATACGAAAATCAAACTTTGGTACCCTTAAAACTGAGGGAGTTGTGTTTACGGAAAATGGTGTGGAAGTATCGGAAATATTACCAGGAAAGACATATGATGCACATGCATATCTTATGCCAAATCAGAATTTTTTCGTTGCCGAGTATCTTGAAACCTATAATGATGATGTTGAAAATTCAGTAGCGTACAGCACGCTTTCAAGAGTTTTTGATTCCCATGAAATTGGCGAAAATAGTATAAGGAATATTAAAACTCCAACAGAGTTTGTAAAATATTATGAAAATGGAAAAGTAAAGACAAAAATTTTGTATAAATCGTTTGTCTGGGACATGTAAAATAAAAAGTTAATATATCCTTAAAAACACAAAATGGAAGGCGATTATTTCGCCTTCCATTTTGTGTAAAATTGATAATTCTTTAAAGATTTAGTTTTTCGAAAGCTGCTGCAAATATATCATTTGAAGTATCTTCGTTTTTGTTTTGGTTTTTAAGATAATTTTTCACGTCGGCTTTATTTGCACCGTGACCGTTACCATTCATTCGTTTTTTAAAAGCCTCTAACTTTTCACGATAACCGCATTTGCAAATATAGGTTTTTTTGTCGCCGTCACCATATAAATCCATAACCTTATGGCATGTTGGACAACGCACATTTGTCTTTAAAGTAACATTTTTTCTATAACCACAATCTCTATCTTGACACACTAACATTTTTCCACGTTTGCCATTAACAGAGAGTAAAAACTTTCCGCATTCAGGGCAAACTTCACGTGTTAAATTATCATGAACATATTTAATGTCGCTTGATTCGACATCGTGAACAAGTTTTTTTGTGTATTGACGGATATCTCCAATAAATGTATCTTTATTAACCTTTCCTTTTGCGATTTCGTCTAACTTTTCTTCCCATTTAGCGGTAAGAAGAGGTTCTTTTAAATCCGGCGGAACTATGCTAACAATTTGCATACCCTTTGATGTGGGAACCATGCTTTTTCCTTGTTTTTCAACATAAAATGATGAATATAATTTTTCGATTACATCGGCACGTGTAGCTGGAGTACCTAAGCCTCCACCGATATATTCCTTCATTCGAGTGTCTGTGATAAACTTTGAAGGGTTTTCCATTGCTGTTAAAAGTGTTGCTTCAGTGTATCTTGCGGGCGGTTTTGTTTTGCCTTCTTTGATTAATACAGAAGAACATGAAAAAGTATCGCTATATTTTAATGACGGTAAAGTCTGTTCGTTTTCATCAGCATCTTCATCATCGATATCATATACTTTTTTCCAGCCTTTGTTAACCACAACTCTACCTGTTGCGTAAAACTTTTCACCTTCACATTCAAATTCAGCCTTGATGTGCTTATAGTCATAAGTTGGGAAAAAACATGTAAGAAATCTTTTTACAACAAGAAAATAAATTCGTTTTTCTTCATTTGAAAGAGCCATAAGACTTACTTTTTGTTCAGTTGGGATAATTGCATGATGATCAGTCACTTTTGCGTTATTGATACATGATTTTGCAATCTGATATCGTGATTTTATGACCTCACTTGCGATTGTAGCGTTATCACCAACCATAATTGCACGTAATCTTTCATTTAAAGTTGGAACGATATCAGACGTTAAATAACGTGAATCTGTACGTGGATATGTTAAGGCCTTGTGTTGTTCATATAATTTTTGCATAATATTAAGGGTTTGTTTTGGTGAATATCCGTATAATTTATTTGCATCACGCTGTAATTCTGTGAGGTCGTACAATAGCGGTGGTGGCGTTTTTTTATCCTGACTTCTAAGCGAAGTTAGCTTAAACGGCTTGCCTTGAATTTTTGATTTTATCGCTTCTGCTTTTGACTTATCGAAAATTTGACCATTATTTTTTGCATCACGCCAAGTTACAAAAAGCTTTTTTAAATCTGCGTTTATGGTATAAAAAGTCCGTGAAATAAAAGATTTAATTTCCTTTTCACGTTCGGTTAATATTGTTAAGGTTGGCGTCTGAACCCTACCGGCTGATAATTGTGCGTTAAATTTACATGTCAAGGCACGTGTAATGTTTAAACCAACCAACCAATCCGCTTCGGCACGTGCTTGGGCTGACATATAAAGGTTTTCATAATCACGACCATTTTTTAAGTTATTAAAGCCATCTTTAATTGCTTTATCGGTTTGTGATGAAATCCAAAGACGTTTAATTGGTTTGTTAAATCCGGCTTTTGCAATAATCCAACGTGCAACAAGCTCTCCTTCTCGACCGGCATCGGTAGCAATTATTAATGAAGAAACGTCCGGATTGTGAAGCTGGTTTTTAACAACGCTATATTGTTTCGATGTTTGTGGAATAACTTCAAGTTCCATTTTTGTAGGAAGCATAGGAAGTGTTTCCATGCTCCATGTTTTATATTTTGCACCATAACATTCAGGTGCGGCAAGGGTTACTAAATGTCCTAAAGCCCACGTAACAATATAATTTCCGCCCGCAATAAAGCCGTTTCCTTTTTGTTTGCACCCTAAAACACGTGCAAGTTCACGTCCTACTGAGGGTTTTTCGGCAATGACTAATATTTTTGACATTTCTGAAACCTCCAAAATTGAATCTACTATAGTTTACGAATAGTTTATCATTTGATGTTTAATTTGTCAAGCTTGATGAAAAAATGGTTAGTGTCAAGTAAAGATTGGCAAATTTTTTGATACAAAAAATGTACTATGATTGTGCGATATTTCCGCAACCCTT
>JAVXFE010000134.1:0-5612 GCA_036658075.1 Oscillospiraceae bacterium | reverse complement strand
TTATCCGACAAAAGTGCAAAACAATACTTAGGACAAAGCGTTGATTTCTATGTTCATGAAGATGTGGCAAGTGGAAAAGAAGTAATAATGACAATGACACCTACATCGAAAAATGTTATTTATGATATAAAGACAAAAGATATAAGCTTAGTTGAAGATACTAAGGTTGAATATTTCGTTAATGATGAAGCTAAAGCTACAAAAAGTGTGAGATATGATTCTGAAACTTTATTTGTTAAAAACAACGCATTAGTAACGGACTGGAACAAGGATTCGTTATCAAATCTTAAACGTGGTTCAATAAAGTTTATCGATAATGATAATGATGGAACTATTGAAGTTATATTGGCAAAAGAATATACAAGTGCTATCGTTGAAAGCGTTAATCTTAACAATGGTATAGTATACTTTAAAGATGGGTTTACACTTTATGATAAAAAGTATTTTGAATTTGCCCCAGAGAATAACGAACTTTATGTAACTGTTTGTGATTTAGAAGGAAATCCTGTAGAAATTAAAGATATAAAAACAGGCGATATTTTTAGTGCTTTTGAAAATTCAGCCGATGATACACGTATGGAAGTTATAATAAGCCATAATGTGGTAACGGATAAAATTATGCAAATAAATCGTGAAGATATTAAAATTGGTGAGGAAATATATGGACTTGAGACCGAAAATGCACTAAATGGATTTAGTGTTGGGGATTTGGTAAAGGTGTATATTAATTTTAATAATGAAATAGTGTATACTGAAAAAGAGGTTATACGTGACCAATACGGCTATGTTTTAAATGTAGTAAAGCTTGATAATCTAAGCGGAGATGCAGCGATTAGAATAGTTCTCCCTGAAACTTTAGCTGAAAAATATGATGAAGAAGAAAATGAAAGTGGTGGTGCAAGCACTAAAGTTGCAAAAATCGCATGTAAAAATAATAGCGTACAAATCTTTAATACTGTAGAAAAACTTAACATAGCGGGCGAGAAAATATCCGGTGCTGATAAAATTTCTGCAAAGATTTTAAATAAGGTTGTTGCATTTAGCACAAATTCTGATGGTGAAATTAATCGTATAGTTTTCCCAACTGAAGTTGGAAAAACCGTTGCAGGTGACGGAGATGTAACAGCGGGTCCTGATAGAATATACAACTCATATGAGAAAACTTTTGGAAAAACAACAGAAGAAGCTTTCGGCGTTACTGAAAAAACTTTAACGATATGTCTTCCTAAAAATGATTCTAGTACTGAATCAGGCAAAGAGTTTAAGCCAAACCCCAGTGCAACAAATGACGATTATTTAGTAAATGTTGAAATGAACAATGGTCAAGGATATACGGTAAAAGGGTTTGAAAAAAACGCTGATACATATACAGCTGATTTAATTGTCGTACAGGCTATCATGAAAGCAGGGAACTTAACTACTCCAACAATAAAAAGTAAAGTTGGATTTGTAACAGATATATCTGTTGCTTTAAATGAAAATGCTGAAGAAGTGCAAAAAGTTGATATGCTAACGGACAATACTACTAAGTCATATATGGTCGCATCGACTTTAAAAGATAGCACGGGCTTTAGAAAAATAAAACAGGGGGAACTTATTGCATATTCTCTTGATGGTAACGATGATTTAGATGGTTATAAATCATTGTCAAATGATGAGTCTTTAGGTGGCGAAATTTTCCTTGGTATGAAAAATGGTTATAAAGAAAATGAAACATATGGTGGCTATTTAGTTGACGCACGGTATAATCTTGTTTCAAAAGACTTAAATCGTTGGGTAAGCGAGTTAGATTGCGGCACTGAAGTTGATGGTGTGTCCGAACGTACATATAGAGTTACAAAATCTAACAGTCCTCCTATTTTCCTTTATAATACACGGAACCAAACTGCACAATTTGCAGATGTAAAGGAAATCAGAGCAGGTATAGACAAAATATTTGTTAGTGCTGCAAATGACACAGTACGTGCAATCGTTGTAATTAGATAGGAGGGAAAAATATGAATAATCTTATTAAGAAAAGTATAGGTTTACTTACCGGAGCGGCAATGATGGTTTCGATGTTTGGCGGTTTTACAACAAGTGTAATGGCTTCGGCACCAAACGGAACAGTAGTTATAAATGATGATTATACAACGGCAAGCGGTGAGATTAGTGAATATGCTTGGAGCATTATTAATAGAAATACCGGAAATGGTACATCAGAGTTTAATTCGGGATTAAATGTCAAAAAAACTACTGAAGCCTCGAAAACTCCAAATCCTGCTCAGGCGTATGGTATAACTCGAAATTTAACAAACGTTGAACATGAATATGAGGGTAGTGGAAATGATGATGCCATGTATACAAAAACATGGTCAAACCAGATGCGTGGCGAGTTTAATATTGAATTCAAAGGAGCTTTTAACACTATAGGAACCGATGCCGTAAATGGAACATGGATTGACTTTCCTGGAAATGGTAGTGCTGGAGTTAAAAATTATACACGTTTAAAAGTTACACCTAGCGGGGCGATGATTGCATATAAATCAGTCCAAGAAAAGTTTACAGGTACTGATTTTAGGCAAGAACATGTTATAAAGCTAAACTTTAATACTGAAACACGAAAGTATAAAGTATATTTAGATGGCTCAGACACGGCAACTGCGGTTAATGGCAACGATTCATTTGATATGACCGACTGGGGTGTTCGTGATTCTATTTCATATTTAGATGCGATTAAATTTAATATTGATGAGAAGACAACTGCTCAATCAGCTTTTGACTTGAAGAGCTTAAAGGTTACACAGGTTAACTCACTTGCCGATACAGCGGTTGACACAGCGACTAAAAATCTTAATATGGCATTGGTATCAGCAACTCCAACGGAGGTTGTCTCTGACTTAAATCTTTCAACAGAAGTTCCTGGCTCAGAAAATATTTCGATAACATGGGAAACAAACAAGGCGAGTTCGATAACTAATAAAGGCGTTGTAACTCGTGGTGTTTCAGATGAAGAGGTAATATTAACAGCTAAAATTTCAGATGCAACTACGGGATTTGAAAAGTTTAAAGAGTTCAAATTAAATGTTAAAGCTGTAGCTAACCCAAATACCCCTGAACTAATTATTGCACGTGCAAAAGAGGCTTTGGTACTTTCGGATATCACGTCTGAGTCAGCAGGAAATATTACAAAAGACCTTATTATGCCACTAAAATCCACATGGCACGATGAATTAAGCAATAAAGATGTTGCAATAACGTGGACCTCTAGTAATACGGCGGCGATTGGCAGTGATGGTAAGTTTAAAATGCCAAAACCTACCGAAACACAGAATATTGACATGGTGGCGACTTTAGCATTAGAAGGTAGAAGTGATACAAAGACGTTTTCGCTTATGATTCAAAAATGGGAAGGCAGTATGCCTTTGATAGTTGAAACGTTTACAGGAAAAACGATTGAGAATAACATTCTTCCTAATTGGGAAATTAAAGAATCTGCCGGTGGAAAAGGCATTAATTCTATAATAGGAGATGATTTGGTTCTAAAAAAATCGTCAGCAGCGGCAACCACAAAAGGCGAGTTCCCTAAGGATTATTTTTGGTTTAATTGTGTTAAGGTTCCATATACAGATGAAACAGGAACTGAAGTTTCCCAAGATGCTTTTAACGGCAAATATAAATTAGAGTTTAACATAAAGCCACATATAACGACAACTACTTCGTTTGTAACAACTGGTTTTACAGGCGGTACAGTAGGTGAAGAAGCTAAAGCGGCTTTCCCAATTTGCATACATGCTGATAGGATAGATATTTATGTATCTTCAGGCAATTATTTTAGTGTGGCAACCGGAAACTTTAACGATAAAAATATAAAGTTAGCGATAACGGTTGACACAAAAAGCAGTGATGTGAAAATTAGCGTTAACAATGAAGCTCCAGTGACATTTACATCTGCCTCAGTAGGCGGTAGCCGATATTTCCTAAAAGGTGCTTTTTTCGGACTTAAAGAAGATATGGCTCCGGATAATTCTTTCACGATTTCATCTGTTAAATTAAGCGAGATTGAAGCATATGATGCAACAGCAGATGGTGCAATAAAGACAGTTATGGATAGCATTCCAATGAGTAGTTTAACAACGACGCCGAAAGCTGTTGTTACAAGTTTATCGCCACTTTCACTTAGCAAAAATGGCGTTGATATAACCTGGAATTCCAGCGATACATCAATCATTAAAAATGATGGTACGCTTGTAGAACGTCCTTTTGATAAAGATCATGAGATAATCATGAAGGCTACATTTGAAAAAGATGGTGCACTTCGCACAAAAACTTATAAGCTACTTGTGCCGAAAGAAAATGATGCAAATGTCATTTTAGCAAAAGCGGCAGCGGCGGTGGATTATCCAAATTTGACAAATGATGATATAGAAAATCTAAATACAAATTTGAATCTTCCGTCAAATGGATTAAACGGCACTACTATAACATGGTCATCGTCGAATACAACGTATATGACAAATGCGGGCGTTATTGCTAAACATGATGACAATATTAAAAAAGAAGTTGTCATGACCGCTACATTTGCACTTAATGGAGTGACATTAAAAAAGCCATTTACATTCCATATTTCTGTAAAATTTGGTGGAAATTTGTCGACACTATATAAAACTGATTTTACAGGCGATAAAATTGCACCGAACATTGAAGCAACCGCAGGAGTAGGAACTATTACACAAGCGGATGAAAAAATGTATCTTAAACGTACGACGGGCGGAAGCGGAACTGTAGTTAATATATATCCGGCAAGCGATGATTTACGGTTGAAAATTACAGATGAAATAATTGTAGAAACAGACGTTTTACAGGCTAAAGATTGTGAAAAATCTGAACTTGTTTTGTATGATAGTGCAGGTAAAAAAGCCTTTACTATATACACGGGTACACTTAGTGGACATGATGGTTATACGTATGTTGCAAGCAACACGTCGGCTACAACAGGCGATTTACGTACACGTGTTAATGTTGGCGATAACGTAGATATGAATATGAAGGTAAAATGTCAGCTTAATCCTAAAACTAAACGAATGAGTGTTTGGATGGATTTAGGAGAAGGATACAAGACAATCGTTGATAATAAATTTACACGTGAAGATGTAGAAGATTTGGCTTATATTCAAATTACATCTGTTGACAATACCGATGCAAACGAAAAACATGATAATACAGGAACACTTACAATAAATAGTGCAAAAGTTTCTATTGATAAAGCAAATATTCCGGGTTGTATTATTAAAAATGTTAATTATTTTGCTCCGTTTGATTCAATGACCGATGCGGTAGTAAGTGATTTAATGCTTAATTCTAAAGCGTATGCAGGTACAAATGTTACATGGACCAGTTCAGATAAGAATCTTATTTCTGATTCAGGAGTAATAAATCGTGAAAATTTAAAAAAGGATACAAATGTTACTATTTCTTTTAAAATAGAAATGATAGACCAGCCTGAAATTTATATTACCCGTGATTTTCCAATAACTCTTAAATATATTGATATGAATAATTTAGCGTATGGAAAAGTATTAGAGTCAAATGTTGTTAGTAAGACGGGATGTACGCCGAACAAAGCAAATGAT
>JAVXFE010000133.1:0-5662 GCA_036658075.1 Oscillospiraceae bacterium | reverse complement strand
CCTCTTTCCAATAACCGTTTGATGCGTTTAGGCTTCCTTACTCAAAAACCGCTGCATGGTTTGGTATAACAGCAATGGCTCAATGGGCTTGGCCAGATGAGCGTCCATGCCAGCCGCCTTTGTTTTTTCAATATCCTCTTCAAACGCATTTGCGGTCATTGCGATAATTGGAATTGTTTTTGCATCCGCTTTACGCATTTGCCGAATCGACTTTGTCGCCGTTAAGCCGTCCATAACAGGCATTCTGATATCCATTAAAATTGCATCATAATAGCCTTCTGCTTTTTGTGCGAAAATCTCAATTGCCTGAAGTCCGTTTTCAGCAACCTCGACTTCCATATTTTTCGCATTTAAAAGCTTTTTTGCAACTTCAATATTTAATAAGTGGTCTTCCACAAGCAAAATTCGCTTGCCTGTAAAATCGTACTCAGCAGGACGGCTCGCCTTTGCCTTATACTCTTTTTCGCAATAGATTTTTTCAAACGCCGAACAAAGTGATGATTTAAATAACGGCTTAGAAATCAGCAGATTAACCCCTGCCTGTTTCGCTTCGACTTCAATCGCCGCCCAATCATATGACGTCATGATAATAATAGTAACTTCCGGTCCGACGATTTCTCGAATCTTACGGGTAGTTTCAATACCGTCCATGTCCGGCATCTTCCAGTCAACTAAAATGATGTCATAATGCTCATTCTTTTCCCATTTTTCACGCACTGCATCTACTGCTTTCAAGCCTGAAATCACATATTCTGCTTTTATGTGCATGTCTGCCAAAACCTCTTTTGTGTGTTGGCAAATTATAATATCATCATCTACAATCAAGGCTTTAAGGTTTTCAAAATGAATATTTGATTTTGATGATTTCTTGCTTTTCTCTGAAATGCCAAGCTTTATCTCCACCACAAACTCACTTCCAACGCCTTCAATGCTATTAACGCTAATCTTTCCACCCATTAAGTCAACCAAGTTTTTGCAAATAGCAAGCCCTAACCCGGTTCCATTATACGGAGTAGTAGCCCCTGTATGCACCTGCTCAAAAGGTTCAAAAAGTTGTGGCATAAAGCTATCGCTTATTCCTATACCTGTATCGTTTACCGTAAATTTCATTACTGCCTCATTTTGGCTGATTTTTTCTTGATGTACGATAAATTGTACCTTTCCGCCTGGCTTTGTGAACTTAATTGCGTTTGAAATAATATTAATCAGCACCTGCTGAAGTTTCATTGCATCGCCAATATAATCCTCTTCAATAAAGCTTGTAATAATTGCATCATATTCGAGTCCTTTTTCCAGTGCTTGTGCATGACAAATACTATTAATTCCATTCATAAACTCTTCAAAAGGTATGCTTTCATGTCGAATAAGCGTTTTTCCGCTTTCGATTCTCGACATGTCGAGAATATCGTTAATAAGCGAAAGTAAAAATCGTGCTGAAATTCCCACTTTTGACAAGTATTCAGACACCTGTGCAGGGTCGTTTACGCAACTTGCCGCCAACGTAGACATTCCAATAATTGTGTTCATTGGCGTTCTGATTTCATGGCTCATTCGTGAAAGAAACTCCGACTTTGCAGTATTTGCCTGTTGTGCCGCAAGAAGTGCATTTTTCAAGTTTTCATTTTTTCTTTGTTCCTCGTTATAAATTTCAGTAACATCTGTTCGAGTCGCAATAATTTTCTTTTGTGACTTATTAAGATACGAAAACTGAAGCTTTTTTCGACTAATCCTGCCATTTGGCTCCTTAACTCGGCAATATGTTGTAAAAACAGGGTGTTCTTCCAACTGTTCAAACAAGTTTTCATACGACATATCGTGTATGTTTTGTTCAATATCTTCTTCTACCAAAAACTGATGTGCATATTGTGCGACTTCGGTTCGATAATCACTGGCATAAAATGGCGGTAAGGGGGTTGTTCCCTCCGTCTTGGCAAATACAGTATAACCGTTGGTTTCGGTATCAAGTAAGGCTAAATAATCATAATCCATATTCACAACCGTATTCACAAGGGCGTTGGCAGTCTTTTTTTGGTCAATATCCAAAGCATAAATATATGCTTCAATATCACCACTTTTAGGATTTTGGAACATATCTAGTTCTATCTTAATCCAGATAATTAGCTTTTTATCAAATTTCACATATGATTCTTTAAAAACGCTTGTTTTTCCATCATTAAAGCTTTTAATAAGATTTTTACGATTAAACACACGTTTATATTCATTTAATTCTGTCGAATCCAGATGCGTCATATATTCACGCTCAAAAAAACCGTCAACGGTTCCATTGCCGTGAAAGTTTAGAATCGTCGGTATATCACTTTGTCCATCCTCGCAAGTGTTTTGCGTTAAATTCATCTTAAAAGAGCCCATCACATCTTTATTATGTACTTTTCTCCATTTTATCTCTTCGTTATAGCGTTCTTCCAATTTAGCTTGTTCTGTAACATCAACTGCCGTGCCGACGGCGCTGGTTGGATTTCCTTTATCATCAAACATGGTTGTATAAGAAGTTTCATACCACCCCCATGATTTACTATCTTCATTCCACCAACGTCCAACACTTTTGGCTGTTTTTTCGCCATTGAATATTTTGCTTATCATATCAAAATACGCTGTCACGTCGTCCGGATGTAGGGCGCTTTCGCTCTCAGAAAACACTTCCGGAACATTTTGAATAGTGGTAAGTGTATCAAACATCTTAATGTTTGTGGCGTTATGCAGATCATAAATTGTCTTGCTTGCAAAATCCAACATCCAAATAGTAACTCTGCACTGTTTTGCCGCCCGTGTATAAGTTTCCCGGAGCCTCTTTATTTCCGCAACTTCTTGATCTATACTTTTTTTCATAACGCTAACCGCTCCTCTCTGGATATTGGCATACTTCATCTAAGTTTAATCTGCTATGCTAAGTATATACTAAAATACTTTTATCGTCAATACTAATTCTTGTCGAGTTAGTGTCTACGAAAAACACACTTCATTTTCGCAAAAGTTATTTTTCATTGGTTACCTCCTTTATTTTTCTATCTATCATTTCACAAACGCCATTAAAATTTTTATCAACCTCACTGTTTGAAAATCTAATTACTGTTAAGCCATAAGCGTTCAATATTTTTGTACGTTCTTTGTCGTAAATGATACCATCTTCAGTATAATGTTGACTACCGTCAAGCTCAATTACAAGTTTTGCCTTTGTACAGTAAAAATCAACTATAAAATTATCAATGACTTTTTGCTTATAAATTTTTACTGGATAATATCTTAGAAAATCATACCATAAATGCTTTTCTTGTGGAGTCATTTCTTTTCTTAGATCTTTTGCTCGAGGAATAAGTTTTCCGTTATAATTCAGCATCATTTTATGCTCCTATTTTATTAGACCTCTCCGTCACTTAACCTCTCCGTCACTACAGTGACACCTCTCCTAAAGGAGAGGCTAGGGCTTTGACCTTGACCTTTGGCTCTCCCTTGGGAGAGCTGTCAATCTCGGATTGACTGAGAGGGTGAAACTCTAATCCCTCCGTCACTTCACCCAATGATACTTTCATTCACACCTTTACATTCCGCCCACGCCTTTAAATTTTTCAACAAAAGCAGCTATTTTTTGAAAAGCGCTCTGTTTTTTGGTTAGATATTTAGGATTAAGTGGGCTCATCTTAGGAAGAACTTCATTAAGTTCTGTTCCATTTTCACTTGCATATTCTCTTTTTAAAGAAGTAAGAATATAGCGTTTTGCAGCCTCTGTATTTAGTTCTTCTTCACTAATTAGTTCTTCAGCTTCTCTTTTTTGTTCTTTTTGAGCAAATGTAAAGAATGCATCAATAATACTTGCCTTATCTTGGATCTCATCTAAATCAGTTTGATTCATGAAATCTACAACCAAACTTTCTTTTGCACGATTACCTACACTTGAACGAATTAAACGACGCACCTCTTCAACCAAAGTTTCTTTGTTTTGCATTTTCTTGTTTTTCTCAAATATTAGTTCGAGAATATAATCTAAATTTATCTCTTGCGATTTTAAGAGGTCTATCTCAAAAACAATATCATCCCAATCAATTGAGGAATCTATTTTATCTTTCCCCACTATATCTCGGCGGAGCCAGTCACGAATATCGTTATAGGTAGAGCGATAATCTTGGATTGTTCGCTCTTCCGGAATTTTCACCGCTTGCATAACGGCAATATCTTCATCATTTACATAGTGTTTCGCTTTGAAGTCATCGATAGCCTTCCGGTCATGTATATCAACTGATTGCAAAGCTTGCAATTTCGAAAACTCATCATAGTTTTGTAATACATTTTCAATTCGCAAATATTCACCAAATAATTTGGCAAAATCTTTTTTATCTTCTTCAGTAACAATATCTTGGGCATTAGGAAAGCGTGAGTTTAACTCTTTTACTACATCCACATAACCACGACGTGCTTCACCGGTAGCAATATCGGTAAACCCTTCCATATATCCCTTATAACTTTTTTCAAGAACTACATTTCTAGTGTTTTTATCACCAAAAAGAGTAATAGCGTTAATAGTAGCTTGTTCTAAATCTCTAAAAGTAACAATATTTCCAAAAGTTTTTGTGGAATCATAAATTCGGTTTGTTCTTGAAAACGCCTGCATCAGCCCATGGTATCTAAGATTTTTATCAACAAATAATGTATTAAGAGTTGGTGCATCAAAGCCAGTTAAAAACATTCCAACGACAATTAAGAGATCGACCTCTTGATTTTTTACTCTATTAGCAAGATCACGATAATAATTTTGAAATTCTTTGCTTTCCACTCCAAAATTAGTTTTAAATATCTCATTATAATCTTTAATCGCCAAAGCCAAGAACTCCTTTGCACTACTATCCATTGCTGTTGGTTCAAAAGTTTCGTCAAGAATTTCGCCTTTAGCACTTTGTTCTTCGTTGGGGGCAAATGAAAAAATAGTCGCAATTTTCAGAGGTTTTTCAGCATCTTTTTGTAAATTTTTTAATGATTCATAGTAGAGTTTCGCTGCTTCCACGCAGCTTACAGCAAACATTGCATTAAACCCTTTTCCACTTATATATGAACGATGGGTTTTCTTTTTGAAATTATCAAGTATATACTCAGAAATCCCTTTAATTCTTTCAGAATGCAATAACGCTTCTTTCGTTTCTGCCGCAGATAGCTTTTTCTCATCTTGTTCTATCTCAATAGATTTAAATTTCGGATGCACAGCGTTATAGTCAACTTTGAACTTCAGAACCTTTTCATCTCGAATAGCATCAGTGATAGTATATGAATGTAATTCTCGTCCAAACACCGAAGCCGTCGTTTCAGCACCAAGGGCATTTTCTGGGAATATGGGGGTGCCGGTAAATCCAAATTGATAATACTTTTTAAACTTCTTATTGATGTTCTTTTGAGCTTCGCCAAACTGTGAACGATGTGCCTCGTCAAATATAAAAACAACTTGCTTATTGTAAATCGATAAATTCTCTTCGCCCTTCATAAAGTTGTTTAACTTTTGAATAGTCGTCACAATGATTTTATTGTCATCTTTTTTAATGTTACTTTTAAGCCCAACAGTGTTTTCAGAACCATTCACACTATCAGGAGAAAAACGCTGATACTCTTTAATCGTCTGAAAGTCTAAATCTTTTCGGTCTACTACAAAGAATACTTTATC
>JAVXFE010000132.1:0-5679 GCA_036658075.1 Oscillospiraceae bacterium | reverse complement strand
AAGTTTCAGATTGGGCAAAGATATATGTTAATAAAGCTATGTCTGCTGGAATTATGAACGGTGTATCTGACCATTTGTTTGCTCCCAAGGCAAGTGCTTTGCGAGAACAGACAATAGTTGCAATCTATAGAATAATTAATAATTAAATTTTATACGAAAATCGGGGAGTGAATTTTACATTTGCTCCTCGATTTTGTGCCGTTTTCGTGCGTTACAAGAATGTTTATTTCTTGCTTTAAGTATGCAAAGGCTACCGATTTATCGCATATTTGATTATTTGAACATTGATTATACTTTTTGAATATTGACTTATCCTATAGTAAATGGGATAATGCATGTAATATAAAGACCCAAAGGTCAAACTTAAATTTTTTGAGGAGGAGAGAATGTAGATGGGAAAAACTAAAGAAGTAGAAAAAGTAGAAGTTCAGAAAAATAAAAAATCACCATTAAATTTTATATTTTCTGGAAAACACAGCAAGACAATTCAATTAACATTGATGGCACTTCCGGGCGCATTATTCTTTATATTGTTTAGGTATCTGCCAATGGCAGGACTTACGATAGCGTTTAAAGATTATCTTGTAACTGGTGGTGGGTTTTGGAAAAGTCTTGCAGCAAGTGAATGGGTTGGGTTTGATAACTTTAAATTCTTATTCGCAACGAGCGATGTTTTGATTGCAATAAGGAACACCCTGTGCTATAACATTGTTTGGATATTTTTAGGATTATTTATTTCGGTGGCTTTTGCAGTTATGCTTCACGAAATCACAAACAAAAAACTTGCTAAGGTGTATCAGACAACCATGTTTTTCCCATATTTCTTATCATGGGTTATTACAGCAACGTTTGTATTTGCATTTTTGAGTCATGAACGTGGATTTTTAAATAGCATTTTAGAAGCGTTTGGACACGAAGACGTTAAATGGTATGCGGAGAAGAAATATTGGCCGTTTATCTTGACATTTATGCATATTTGGAAAATAACCGGTTATAACTGTGTTATTTATCTTGCAGCTATTTGCGGAATTGACAATTCTCTTTATGAAGCGGCAATGATTGATGGTGCAAGCCGAATGCAGAGAATTAGAAAAATTACGATTCCGATGCTAAAACCGATGATGGTAATTCTTACAATCATGGCTATTGGTCGTATATTTGCAGCAGATTTCGGATTGTTCTATAATGTACCACAAGCAAACATGTCGGGTGCCTTAAAGCCTGTAGTTGACGTTGTAGATACATATATTTATAATTCAATGATTAATCTAAATGACTTTGGTATGAGTACAGCGGCAGGTCTTGCGCAGTCTGCAATTGGTCTTATTATGATAGTCGGTGCAAACTTTGTTGTTCGTAAAGTTGATGAAGATTTGTCGTTATTCTAAAAAATAGGATAGAAAGGAGAAAATAAAATGTCTAAAAGAATTAGAAAAATTAATGATTTGCCTGCCATACCCAATCTTATAATAAATATAATAATAATTTTATTTAGTTTAGCGTGTATATTACCATTTATATTTACGATAATAATTTCACTTACCGATGAGTCTGTTTTGGTAAACGGCTATAGTTTTTGGCCATCAAAATGGAGCCTTGAAGGTTATAAGTATGTTTTTAAAAGTGGTGGACTAATTTCTCAATCAATGTGGGTTAGTTTAAAACTTGTAGTAATCGGAACGGTTTTAGGTCTTGCGATTACATCAATGTATGCGTACATACTTTTTAGAAAAGATTATAGGTTTAGAAAGTTCTTTAACTGGTTATCGTTTATAACGATGATATTTTCAGCGGGATTGGTACCAACATATGTAATAATGGTTCAAGTGTTTGGACTTAAAAACAGTATTTGGTCATTGGTTTTTCCGCTTTTGTGTACACCGTTTAATATTATCATTTTAAAAACTTTTTATACGACTTCTATTCCGGATGTTCTTATTGAAAGTGCAAGTATAGATGGAAGTAGTGAGTTTAGAACATTTCTCCAAATTGTTTTACCTATTTCACTTCCAGGACTTGCAACTATAGCACTATTTTATACGCTGGGATATTGGAATGATTGGTACAATGCCCTACTATATATTGATGAATCAAAAATGGTGCCACTGCAGTATCTTTTGATGAAAATACAAAATAATATTAATTACCTGATGACGAATTCGGGGGATGTGGGTAATGCGGAGGCGATGCGGAATATGCCGTCTGAGAGTGCAAGAATGGTTCTTGCGGTTACGATTATTTTACCTATCGCATGTGCGTACCCATTCTTCCAAAAGTATTTCGTTTCAGGATTAACAGTAGGAGCAGTAAAAGGCTAAAAGTTAATTAAAAATTTTATAAGAAAAGAGGTATTATTTATGAAAAAAAGACTTTCGTTTGTGTTGATTAGTATCCTTTGTATGTCACTTGTTTTGACAAGCTGTGGTGGTGACAAAGGTAGCGGTAATTCGGCAAAGGGTGATAACGGCGGCGATTTAGTTTGGTATATGATTGGTGCTGCACCCACGGACCTAGATATGGTTATGGCTGAAGTTTCAAAGATAACTAAAGAGAAAATCGGCGTTGGTGTAAAAATGTACCAGGTTGCAAATGCGGATTATGTACGCAAAATTCAAACCATGGTAAATTCAGGCGAAACATTTGACTTATGTTTCATAAACCAAGCACAAATGGATAATATAAGAAAAGGTTCGTTTGTTGAACTTACCGACCTTATTAAAACCAAAGGTGCGGATATGACAAAGAAAATTCCAGAGAAGGTTTTTGACCTAGCTAAAATAGACGGAAAGCTTTACGGAGTTCCTACTTACAAGGAAATTGCGTGGCAGAATACTTGGATGGTAAATACTAGAATTGCTGAAAAATACAATATTGATTATAAAAAAGAACTTACAACCCTTGAAGAAATGGAGCCAATTTTACAAAAAGTAAAAGATGGTGAAGGCGATGGATTCCTTCCGTTGATGCCATACTCTGCTGGAATGATTGGCGTATTGCCATATGAGTTCGTAGGCGATACAATTTTTGGTGTAAAGCTAAATTATACGAATCCAACAGATGTTGACCACGTTATTTATAATGTTTATGAGACACCTGAAGCTAAAAAGCATTTAGAAACAATGAGAAGATATTATGAAAAAGGATTTTTACCTCAGGATGTTACCGGTACTTCCGATTCAGAGAAAAAGGGTGCATGGTTTGTAAATCTTAACTCATACCAACCTGAATATGAAGTTGCAGACAGTATATCAAAGGGATATAATATCGATGTTGTATATCGTCATCCACCGGTTATGACTAATACGGTTGGTGCAATGAACGCTATTCCTGTAACATGTAAACGTCCTGAAAAGGCAATGGAATTCCTAAACCTTCTTAATTCAGATGAACAAATACGCAATATGATAGGATACGGAATCGAAGGCGTTCATTATAACTTAAATGATGAAGGTAAAAGAGTTGTAACAGATAAAGGTAAAGAAGCGTATGGAAGTATGCCACAATATGCACTAGGAAACTTATTCTTAAACAAGCTTGCAGAGACAGACAAAGATGGAAAATGGGAAAGATTTGAAGAATACAATAATTCAGCAATTGAATCTCCAATAAAAGGTTTCTTCTTTGATTCTAAGACTGTTAAGAGCGAAGTTGCAGCAATGGAAAATGTAATAAGTCAATATAAAAAAGATTTATTATTCGGAAGGGTTGACCCAGATGTTATACTTCCGGAATTCCTACAAAAGTTAAAAGACGTAGGAAGCGAAAAAGTTCAAGCGGAGATGCAAAGACAATATGATGAATTCTTGAAAAACAAAACTAAATAAATAAAGAGGGAGAGGACAAAAGTCCTCTCCCATATTTATAAAATAAATTAATAATAGCGAGGTAATTAATATGGTACAAAAATGGTTTAAAGAGGCTAAACTTGGTATTTTTATTCATTGGGGAATATACTCTGTTAATGGAATCTCTGAATCTTGGAGTTTTGCCGACGGTTCTATATCATATGATGATTATATGAAACAGCTAGATGGCTTTACGGCGTCTAAATATGACCCTAAAAAATGGGCGAAATTGTTTAAGGCGACGGGTGCGAATTATGCGGTTCTTACAACAAAACATCATGATGGTGTAGCACTTTTTGATACAAAGCATACGGATTTAACTGTATCTTCCAAAACCCCAGCCGGTCGTGATTTAGTTAAATCTTATTGCGAGGCTATGCAAGATGAAGGAATAGAATCAGGCTTGTATTTTACCAATACTGATTGGTCGGATATCGATAATATGCAGGTTATCTTGGATAAAAGCCGTGAAGAAATCATTGAACTTAGAAAAGAAAAAAATAAATTTGTTGATATTTGGGTTGAAGCCTGCAAGCATGACGAAAATGATACTACTCAAGACACCGCTGAATTAAAAATGGCGTGGGAGAGGTTTATGCAACGCTATCGCCTTGGAATTTCAGAACTTTTGGCCAATTATGGTGATGTTGGACTTTTGTGGTTTGATGTTATGCTAACCCGAAAAGGTTTTTCGTGGGAAACAAAAAAGGTTAGAGATATGATTTCAGAAATAAATCCACGAACAATGGTAAATGGACGTTTAATGGGACAGGGCGACTATAAAACGCCTGAACTTTATATTCCTTTGTCATCACCGGGGGAAGAATGGGAATTGTGTACGACGTTTAACGATTCATGGGGATATCAACCAAACGATAAAAATTATAAAGATATCAAGCAAATAGTGAGAATGTTTGGTGAATGTATTAGCAAAGGCGGAAATCTCTTGATTTCTATTGGACCTACACCAGAAGGTGAAATTCCAAAGGAAACAGAAGAAATTATGCTTAAACTTGGTGAGTGGACACACAAGTATTATGAGGCAATTTACCCTACAGAAAAGGGAATTGAACCAGACTATTTCTTAGGCGGAAGCACCCTTAGTCACGATAAAAAGACACTATATTTATTTTCGTATGATAAGCCTAATGAATTCATTATGCTTAATGGAATAAGAAATAAAAATATGAAAGTCACATCACTTAAAAATAATCGTGAACTATCATATAAAATTGCGGGTGGTGCACAGTGGATTAATATGCCAGGGCAGATTTGGATTGATATTCTTGAAGATGATATTGATGATGTCTGCACAGTGATTAAAATTGAGTTTGATGAAGAAATTGACATGGTAGGATATTTAAATTCTGCTGAATCTGTCGGCGGTTTATAAAAACAAAAAGATGTATTTTTAGCATTTTAAATAGTTTAGATAAAATCACCTAAATTCGCACTTGCTTTTTAGTGATATTAGTAGTATTATAGAATACATAATATTTAAGATATCAATATTGAAGAAAGAGAATTTAGGTGATTTTTATGCGGAAATTTAAGGTAACATGCTTGGTTTTATTATGTGCCATAATTATGACTATGTGCAGTGCTTGTAAGAGTGAAGAAAAAAAGCCCGAAAGTGACGATTTGGCGAATATAAAGCCCATGACCGAAAACACCATGCCCATCACAGAAGAAGAAATAACTTTAAATGTCTGGATGGAAAATATGTCACAAGGATATATGAAGAGTTATAATGATATGAAGGCCTTTGAAGAACTTCGAAAAAGAACAGGTATAAAATTGAATTTTATTCACCCAACAGGGAAAACGGAAAATC
>JAVXFE010000131.1:0-5736 GCA_036658075.1 Oscillospiraceae bacterium | reverse complement strand
AAAAGTCCTACAATTAATAATATTGCACTTCCTACAAAATACGTTAAATTTAACTCTATCATTTTTGATAAAATAACAGTTTTCCTTTTAATTGGTAAAATTCCCAAAAATACATCAAACTTATACTTTTCATCATACGCCATGGCGTTTCCTAAGACCATATAAACCACAAAAGTTATAAGCATAATATTCATGTTTGTGTTTTTAATAATCAGTGGAAAAACCAACAAATATAAAAGTGAAAACATCCATGTTTTCTTATAAGCCACAAAATCTTTTTTAATAATATTAATCAAGTTCATGATTTTTCCCCCTTATATAAAACAACATAATATCTTCCACGTTAGGTTTTTCGATTATTAAATCAGGATAATTCTTTAATAAATCGAAGTTTGACACAAGTCCCACAAAACTATTTTCATTTTCTTGATAGTCAACCATCGCATCTTTTAGAGCAGCATCAAGTAATGACTTCTTACCCTTTATTCGTTTATGCGAGTCAATAAGTTCATCTTTAGACGTGTTAAAAATAATTTCACCATTGTCAATAAGCACAATAAAATCCGAAATCTTATCTAAATCTGACGTAATATGCGTTGAAAATAAGATTGTCTTTTTCTCGTCTTGAATAAGTCTCATGAAAATTTCAAGTATTTCATCACGCACGATTGGGTCAAGTCCCGCAGTAGGTTCGTCCATTATGAAGAGTTCGGCGTTATGCGAAAGTGCAAGGGTGATCGAAAACTTAACTCGCATTCCTTTTGAGAGTTCTGAAATCTTTTGTGAAAGCGGAAGTCCAAATTCCTTTATGTAACCGTCAAACGCCTTACTATCCCAATTTTCATACATACTCGACACGATTTTCGAAAAGTTTATAAGAGTCATATCATCGATGTATCCATCTTCTCCAAAAACTGCGCCTATTTGATTTTTAAGCTCTATTTCCGCATCTTTCATCTCACGACCAAGAATGGAAATTTTACCATTATCCATTTTTATCATGTTTAAAATAGCCTTTAGCGTGGTGCTTTTTCCTGCTCCATTTTTTCCAACAAACCCGGTAATATAGCCACGTGGAATATTAAGGTTCATGTTTTTAATGCTAAATAAATTATATTTTTTCGAAAAGTCTTTAATCTCTATTGCGTTTTCCATAAATTTCACTCCTATTCTTCATATAATAATTTTAAAATTTCTTCAACTTCGTATTGTTTAACTCCCATGCTTTTTGCGGCTTTTACAGCAACCGAAAGCAAATCTTCAACATTTTTAAGTCGGCTTTCATTTAAAAGCTCGGTGTTTTTAGAAGAAACATATGACCCTTTCCCATGAACGGTAAAAATAAATCCACTCTTTTCAAGCTCATCATACGCCTTTTTTGTTGTAATAACGCTAATTTTTAAATCTTTTGCCAAAGCTCGAATTGACGGCAACATCTCGTTTTCCCTCAAATTTCCTTTTAAAACATCTTCTTTTATCTGATTTGATATCTGTTGATACAGCGGTTCACCTGAAGAATTTGAAATAATTACGTTCACTATTTCCCCTCCTTTTTTAACACCACAAACTGTTCATGTTTTATATACACAGTATACATTGTACGAACAGGTTTGTCAAGAGCTTTTTTAAATATTTTAAATAAAAAAACAGACTCCGCAAAGAGTCTGTCTGGGTTTACTTTGTATCATACCACGCATGGCCATCTTTCATATCTACAATAAGTGGAACCGAAAGTTTGCAAGCATTTTCCATTTCTTCTTTCAAAACAAGTCGAACTCTATCCAGTTCATCTTTTTTAGCTTCAATAATAAGTTCATCATGAACTTGAAGTATAAGCTTAGATTCAAGCCCTTCAAGCTTTAGTCTTTTGTGAACATTTACCATTGCAATTTTGATTATATCTGCCGCACTGCCCTGTATTGGGGCGTTCATGGCTACACGTTCACCAAACGCCTGCGTGTTTTTATTTGTTGCAATAAGTTCGGGCATATACCGACGCCTTCCAAACATTGTTGAAACATAGCCGTTTTCTTTAGCTTTTTCAATTGTTGTCTTCATGTAAGATTCGACAGATGGATAATTATTTAGATAGCCCTTTATATATTCGTCAGCTTCTTTGCGTGAAATTTTTAAGTCCTGTGCCAGAGAAAAGGCTCCAATTCCATATACAATTCCGAAATTTACCGCTTTTGCTCGGGTTCGCATAATCGAGCTAACATCTTCTAAAGGTACGCCAAAAACCTGTGACGCCGTTTGAGTGTGAATGTCAATCTCATTTGTAAACGCTGACTTCATCATTTTATCTTCCGATATATGGGCTAAAACTCTAAGTTCAATTTGAGAATAATCAGCATCGACCAAGGTTTCATTTTCGCCTTCTGCCGTGAACATTCGCCTTATTTCTCTCCCCAGTTCAGTACGAACAGGTATATTTTGAAGATTAGGTTCAGTGCTGCTTATGCGTCCTGTTGCCGTAACTGTTTGGTTAAAATTAGAATGGATACGACCAGTTTCTGAATCAATAACCGAAAGCAAGCCCTTCACATACGTCGAATATAACTTGCTTACATGGCGATATTCGAGGATATATTCTATAACTCGATGAGTATCTTTAAGTTTTTCAAGAACATCAACGTTAGTCGAATATCCAGTTTTGGTCTTTTTTCCATGTGGAAGCCCCATGTTTTCAAATAGAACTACGCCGAGTTGTTTCGGAGAGTTTATGTTAAATGTCTCGCCTGCTTCTTCATAAATTTCAGAAGTTAGCCACGAAAGACGTGTTTGGAGTTCACTGCCAAATTCTTTAAGGGCAACAATGTCAACATACACACCCTTTATTTGCATGTCCGCCAAAACCTCAACAAGCGGGAGTTCTATATCATAATAAAGTTCGTGCTGACCGCATTTTTCAATCTCATCACGCAAGAACTTTTCAAGCTTTATCATTGCCGAAAGCTTATTTACGCATTGCTGATTCTCACTTTTTTCACTTTTTTCACTTTTTTCAGGCGTTTCTAATTCTAAAGACATTGAAATTTGCCCATCGTCACAGACTTTATAATCATTTGTGATGTCAATACCCAAATATTCAAAACACAAAGTTTCGATTTCGTATTTAGAACGCACAGGATTTATTATATATGCCGCAATCATAACATCAAAACCCAGACCTTCAAAGTCTACGCCACATTTTTTCAGATTAACTATATCATCTTTTAAATTAAAACCTATTTTTTTAATACCAGCCATGGAAAAGAATTTCGTTAAAAATTTAACGCTATCCATAACATAAAAGAAGTTTTCGCCATCTAGTGAAAAGTAAACAACAGGAATCTTCTCGGCATAATCCAAAACATAATAAGCCGTATTTGCCATTGTTAATTTTCCAAGAGCTGAAGCTTCATCTAACTTTTCCACACACAAATCAACCACTTTCTCTAGCTTTTTAGGCTGTGAAAGTGGTGAAATATTCAATTTTGTCATTAATGATTTAAGATTATAACGAGTCAATAAAGCTGAAAGTTTTTCGGTATTGTATTCCTTTAAGGAAAAATCTTCAATATTTATTTCTATTGGCACAAAACGGTCGATTGTCGCAAGAATCTTACTCATAAACGCATTATCTTTATCCGCTTGAAGTTTCTTTCTAACCGAGTCGGTGACGTCAATTTCGGAAATATTTTCATAAATATTTTCGATACTTTTATAATTTTGAATAAGAGAGAAAGCGGTTTTTTCACCAACTCCCTTTACACCCGGAATATTATCAGAGGTATCGCCCATAAGACCTTTTACATCAATAAATTCAGTTGGCGTAACAGCATATTTTTCAAGCACTTCATTATATCCATAAAGTGTCGTGGTAGAATTCCCCATTCTGGTGATAACAAGCTTAATTTTTGTTAAATCGGACGCTAATTGAAGGTCATCTTTATCTCCGGTTAAGATGTCACAAGAAATGTCATTTTCTTCACAAATCCTAGATACTGTACCAATAATATCGTCAGCTTCATAGCCTTCCTTTTCCAGACAAACAAAGTTCATAGCCTCTAAAATTTCTTTAATAATCGGGACTTGAATTAAAAAGTCGTTTGGTGTTGGCTTTCGTTGAGCCTTATATTGGTCATACATTTTATGTCGAAAAGTTGGAGCTTTAAGGTCAAAAGCTACACATAGATAGTCAGGGTTGCATTCGTCAATATGCTTTAATAAAATATTTAAGAATCCATAAACCGCATTTGTCGGCGTGCCATCTAGTGCCGTAAGTGGTCGTATCCCATAAAATGTACGACTTAAAATACTATTTCCGTCAATTATAAAAAGCTTTTTTTTCATAATTAAATTCCCCATGTCCGTTCCTAATTAACTATCTCATATTCTGATTAGTTTATTGTAACTATTACCGTATCTCCATCGCCACTTTCTGTTGTGGTTACGCTTGCTCCAACCGAAAGTGCATAACTTTTAAGGTCATTAAACTCAGTTCTTGACAAAGTAAGCGTTACTGACGTTTCTTCCCCTGAACCATCGCCATATCCCGAGCCTTTTAAAAATTCTCCAACATTAGCAACATCAATTGAATATCGTGCCACCCTTTTTTCTTTTACAGAAGTTGAAGTAGGCGCTTCAGACCCACTAGAACCAACAACAGCTTTACCGTTTTCACTGTCGTTGCCCGTTTTTGCATCGTCTGCATTTTTTGAATACGCTGATTGGTCTTGATTTTCTGAAGCATTTGAATTCGTCGCTTGTGGGTTTTCAACCATTACAGGTATATCTTGTTTAGGCTTATTTTCAGTCGCATTTGGCTTTTGTGTCACTTGTATATTATTAACAGGTTTTGACGTTTCTACAGGTTTTTGTGCTACATTTTCATCTGATATTGAAGGCGTTTTCACCTCCGAATTATAATTATCATCAGGATTATTATTGCCATTATTTGACGATTTAGCCGTTTGTTTAGGCTTTGAAGTCTGTGTCTTTTGTGACGCTTTTGCAGTTTCAACAGGCTTAGAATTTCCTTTTATTGCCTCATCTAGCACACCTGGTTTTGCTGTAGCGACAATCACTCCATCTTCTGTCGGAGGTGGATTTGTATTTTCCGTCGCTGACGGTATCGTCGTTGGCACGGCAGTAGTAATAGGAACGTTTTGAACCGCCCCTAAGTTATCGTCCGCATCTTTCATTGAACGATAAAGACCTGTTGAAAACACGCTAATCACAAGCACACACGCAATAAGTGCCGGTGCAGCAACTCGCCAATTTGCCGAAACCACAAAATCTTTAAACCTTGTCACTAAATTTTCATACCATTTTTCTTTTGGAATAACTTTAATCTCATCTGCCGCTTTTAAAAGTTCGCTATGCAAAGTTTTATTAAAATCCTTAGGGAGTTCAATCATAGGGATATTTGCTAAAACATTTATCATTTGGTTAATCTCTGCAAATTCCTTTTGACATTTAGGACAGGTTGAAAGATGAGCGTTAATTCGCTTTGAGTCATTTTTATTTAGAGTATCTGACACAAAATCATATAACAAATCCGAACAATTTTTACAATCCATATTTGATTCACTATTCTGAACTTTTGACATTTTCAACCCTCCTCTCTAATTTTAATATATTCTTATTTTTTAAAATTGATTATACACAATAAATTCACGCTATAAACAATAGATATACGACATCTTGTGTTTACATTATTGCCTCTTTACTATATTTAGACGTTGTACTTTT
>JAVXFE010000130.1:0-5760 GCA_036658075.1 Oscillospiraceae bacterium | reverse complement strand
ATGAAATTGGTCTAGCAAAATTAAAATTTAACGAAGAAGATGAGCTTGAAAAAAGACGTGATTTTTTAGCTAATGCCGAAAAAATCATGTCAAATGCTAACGATGCATACAATAATCTTTATGGTGATGATGAGGTAACAAACGCTTATGATTTATTGGCGGATTCTGTAAGAAATTTAGAAATGATAGCTCAATTTGACGATAAATTAAATAATTATCACGAAACTTTAGCTTCTGTTTTAATGGATCTTGAAGATATAACACACGATTTGAAATCATATATTGATATAATAGATTTTGATTCAAAAGAACTTGATGCAGTTGAAGAAAGATTAAGTACAATTTATAATTTAAGACGAAAATACGGAAACACTATAGAAGAAATATTAAAATATTATGAAACAATAGCCATAGAAGTTGAAAATATAGAGAATAGTGACGAACTTATAAATGTTTTAACTGAAAAATTAGAATGCAAAAAATCAGAATTATTTGAAGCTTCAAATAATTTAACAAATTCCAGAATTGTTGCCGCTAAAGATTTACAAGAAAAAATCATGAAGGAACTTGCGGATTTAGATATGCAAAAAATGAACTTTAAAGTATCTGTTACTAATTTTCTTGACACTAATAAAAACATTAAATATACCTCCCTAGGAAAAGATAATGTTGAATTTTTAATATCCGGAAACCTTGGTGAAGAATTAAAACCATTGTATAAAATTGCCTCAGGCGGTGAAATGTCACGAATTATGCTTGCGATAAAATCTGTATTAGCGGATATGGATGTAGTAGAAACTTTAATATTTGATGAAATCGATACAGGCGTAAGTGGACGTGCAGCACAAAAAATAGCCGAAAAAATAGCATCACTTTCTAAAAAAAGACAAGTTCTTTCTATTACACATCTTGCACAAATTGCAAGCATGGCAGACACACATTATTTAATAGAAAAAACTGATGACGCTATTAAAACATCGACATCAATAGTTAAACTTGATGAAAACGGACGCAAATATGAACTTGCCAGAATAATTGGTGGTGTAAAGGTTACGGACTTAACACTCGATAACGCAAAGGAAATGTTGGATTTAGCAACTAAATTTAAAAAAAGCTGATTTGGGGAGAACGTATAGTGGAAACTACAGGTATTATTGTTAACATAAATAAAGATACTTTTACAGTTAAGGTTGATAGAAAATCTTCGTGTGGTGGAAATTGTGTAAGTTGCAAAGGCTGCCCCAGCGAAACTTTATTTTTGCAACTTAAAGGAAAATATAAATATTCAATTGGAGATACTGTGATTTTAGAAATGCCAACAAAAAACTTTTTGTTTTCTTCATTTTTAGGATATATCATACCTGTTATTTTAAGTATTTTTGGTGCAATCCTCGGATATTATTTTACAAAAAACGAGAATTTTTCCGTGTTAGGTACGATTATTGGCTTGATTTTAGGATTAATACTTTTACGAATATTTTTTAAGAATAAAAAACAAAATATTAAAATTAAATCTAAAGTATAAATTTTTAACACCATCGAATGGAGTGAAAAATATGAGGGAGCCAAAAAGAATTTCAATTTTCACAGGACATTTTGGAAGCGGAAAAACCGAAATCGCTATTAATTATGCTTTTAAACTTAAAGAAATGGGGAAAGATGTAATAATAATAGACATGGATATAGTAAATCCATATTTTAGAACTAAAGATGCAGAAATACAATTAAAAGAAAAAAACATCCAAGTTATTTATCCACATTATGCAAACACTAATTTAGAAAGTCCATCATTACCCCCTGAAATAAATATCGCATTTGAGGACAAAAGTAAATATGTAATATTTGATGTAGGTGGTGACGATGATGGTGCAACTCCACTTGGTAGGTATTATCATCAATTTTCAGATAATGAGTGCGAAACATTTTTTGTAATTAATGAACGCAGAATTCTTACTCAAAATATTAATGACACATTAGAAATTATGAAAAGCATAGAAAGTGTTTCGGGTTTAAAAATTAATTTATTAATAAATAATACGCACTTAAAAGAATTAACAACAGCGGATATATTATTACAAGGTCAACTTTTTGTAGAAAAATATTCAGAATATACAGGAATTGAAATAGCCTATATTACAGGGAAAGATGAATTTTTAAAGCAACTTCCTGAAAAATATAAGTGTCTTAACTTTCCATTAAACTTATATATTAATCTTAAATTTTAGAAAGAAGTGAAATCTATGCCTAAAGTTACTTTTAATGAAAACAGATGTAAAGGATGCGCACTTTGCACAACCGTTTGTCCTAAGAAAATTATTATTATGTCAAAAGATAAAATTAATGAAAAAGGATTTCATCCTGCAACAATTATTGAAATGGAAAAATGTATAGGTTGTGCATTTTGTGCAACTATTTGTCCAGATTGTGTAATAAAAATCGAAAAATAATAGAGGTGATTTAGCTATGGCTAATAAAGTTTTAATGAAGGGAAATGAGGCACTTGCCGAAGCTGCTATTCGTTGTGGATGCAGATATTTTTTCGGATATCCGATCACACCGCAAACCGAATTGGCGGCATATATGGCAAAAAAAATGCCTAAAATTAATGGAACATTTCTGCAAGCGGAAAGTGAGATTGCAGCCATCAATATGGTATACGGTGCTTCTGGTGCAGGAGCGAGGGTTATGACTAGTTCGTCAAGCCCTGGTATAAGCCTTAAACAGGAAGGAATTTCATATATTGCAGGTGCTGATTTACCTTGCATTATTGTAAATATTGTGCGAGGTGGTCCTGGCCTTGGTGGAATACAACCTGCACAATCTGATTATTTTCAGGCAACAAAAGGCGGTGGTCACGGAGATTATCATTTAATTGTGTATGCTCCATCGTCTGTTCAAGAACTTGCAGATTTGATTACAATGGCATTTGAGAAATCTGATGAATATCGTGTTCCTGCCATGATTATGGGTGATGGAATGCTCGGTCAAATGATGGAACCTGTTGAATTTCAAGAACCTATAAATCTTGAAGATTTACCCAAAAAGCCATGGGCGACAAGCGGTACAAAAATGAAAAGAAAGAAAAATATTATTAATTCATTATATTTAACGCCAGAAGAATTAGAAGATTTAAATAATATTCGAAACGAAAGATATAATAAAATAATAGAAAATGAAACCCTGTACGAAGAGTATCAAACAGAAGATGCAGATATAATTTTGGTTGCATATGGCACAATGGCTAGAATCGCTTTGTCTGCCATTCAAGTTGCACGTAACTTAGGTTTAAAAGTTGGACTTATTCGACCAATAACGTTATGGCCATTTCCAACAAAAATCTTACAAAAACGTGCTAAAACAGCAAAAATGTTTTTGACGATTGAAATGAGTTTAGGTCAGATGGTAGAAGATGTACGGCTTTCTGTAAATGGCAAAAAGCCAGTATATTTTTATGGCAGAAATGGTGGAATGGTTCCAACACAAGAAGCTATAATAGACGAAATTAAAAAGCTTCTTGACGTGTAGAAAGCGAGGGATAACTAAATTATGCAAACAATTTTTGAAAAACCTCATTCATTAAGCGATGTATCTCTTTCATATTGCCCTGGATGTACACATGGTATTATTCATAGGCTTATTGCGGAAGTTATTGATGAGATGGATATGGAAGGGAATACTATAGGAATAGCACCTGTTGGGTGTAGCGTAATGGCATATAACTTTTTTGAATTCGATATGCAAGAAGCGGCACATGGACGTGCTCCGGCAGTAGCTACAGGTATAAAAAGAGTTCATCCTAAGAATTTAGTATTCACATATCAAGGAGATGGTGACCTTGCAGCAATTGGAACAGCTGAAACTGTACATGCGGCCGCAAGAGCTGAAAACATTTCGATAATTTTTGTAAATAACACAATTTATGGAATGACGGGTGGTCAAATGGCACCAACTTCTTTAATTAATCAAATTACCCAAACCACACCATATGGTAGAAAAATCGAAAATCAAGGTTTTCCGATTCAAGTTTCAGAAATGCTAGCAACATTAGCTGGAGCTGCGTACATCGAACGTGTTTCAGTAGATAGCGTTCAAAATATAAAGAAAACTAAAAAGGCTATAAGAAAATCATTTGAATGTCAAATGGCAGGAAAAGGGTTTTCTATGGTTGAGGTTCTTTCAACCTGTCCAACAAACTGGGGCTTAAATCCAGCAGAATCTCTTGAAAGAATACGTAAAGAAATGATGCCCGTATTTCCTCTTGGTGTGTTTAAGGACACACTTGAAGAAGGAGGCGTTAGATAATGAAATATGAAATTACTATTGCTGGTTTTGGTGGACAAGGAGTTCTTTTCGTGGGGAAAATACTTGCGTATGCTGGAATGGACTGTGAAAAAAGCATATCATGGTTGCCATCATATGGTCCGGAAATGCGTGGTGGTACAGCCAACTGTTCTGTTATAATTTCAGATAATTCGATTGCGTCACCTATTATAACAACCGCCGATGCGGTTATCGCACTTAATAAACCGTCTCTTGAAAAATTTTCTGATTCCATTAAACCTGGCGGAATATTAATAACAGATTCCCTATATTGCGAATCAAAAATAAAACGAACCGATATTACAGTTTGTTACATACCGGCAATGGAGATTGCCGAAAATTTTGGTGATTCGAAACTTGAAAATATGGTAATGTTAGGTTCTTTTATTAAAAACACACCATTATTTTCGTTGGAAGAAATTATAGAGAGCATAAAAGAACATGCTTCAAAAAACAAAACCGAAATTACAAATAAAAATATTAAAATGTTAAAGATGGGATACGATTTTAAATAATTTAAAATCAAATAAAAAAATATGCTAATTTCTATTGAACACTTAATCAAATATTTTGGTGAGAAAATAATTTTAAATGATGTAAATCTAACTATAGAGAACAAAGGCCGCTATGGCCTTATTGGTGTAAACGGTGCAGGAAAATCAACACTTTTAAGCATTATAATTGGCGAACTTGAAGCAGATTCGGGCAAAATATATAAAAATTCAGAATTGTCAATTGGCTATTTAAAACAAAATTCAGGGCTTGATCGCAATAGTACTATTATCCAAGAAATGCAAATTGTGTTTGCAGATGTTTTAAAGGTTGAAAATGAATTGCGTGAATTAGAAATGAAAATGTCTAATTCTATAGAACATGATTCACCTGAATTTAAAGCAATTTCTTCTGAATACACAAAAAAACAAAACTTTTTTGATAGTCGTGACGGATATCAAATTAATGTAAAAATTAAAACTATTTTAAACGGTTTAGGCTTCATAGACAAAGATTTGAACACTGTAATCAATACTTTAAGCGGTGGCGAAAAAACAAGATTAGCGATTGCAAGACTTCTTTTAGAAGAACCAAACTTGCTTATTCTTGATGAACCTACAAATCATTTAGATTTTAAAACTTTAAATTGGCTTGAAGAATATTTATTAAATTATAACGGTGCGATTTTAGTTGTATCACATGATAGATATTTTTTGGATAAAATTATTGATAATGTTTTTGAATTAGAACGCCGAAAAGTGTTTACTTATAAAGGTAATTATTCTAAATATTTAGTATCCAAAGAAGAACGAAGAGTGCGTTATGAAAAAGAATATGAAGCACAGCAAATTCAAATTTCCGGACTTCAAACGTACGTAGATAAAAATATAGCACGAGCTTCAACATCCGCTAGTGCAAAATCAAGACTTAAAACACTTGAAAATATGG
>JAVXFE010000129.1:0-5792 GCA_036658075.1 Oscillospiraceae bacterium | reverse complement strand
AAGTTGGGCAAAGAAGATATTTTGTGCACCACTAATAGTGGCTCCATCTATGACCATTGAGCCACCAAGACCCGTCTGCCAAAAAGGTATATAAAAAACATGATGAAGTCCAAAAGGAATCAAGGTTCTTTCTATCACTCCATAAACAAACGTCCCAAAATAGCCTGAATTTAAAACAAGTCCGCCAAGCGCATGAATCCATCCTTGAATAATCGGCCATACAAAAAACATTATTGCCCCGACCACAATATAGGCAAGTGCTGAAATTATTGGTATAAAGCGTGTGCCGCCAAAAAACGAGATTGCGGACGGAAGCTCAATTTTATAAAACTTATTATGAAGCCACGCTACACCCAATCCCACAATAATTCCGCCAAACACACCCATATCAAGTGTTGTTATTCCTAAAGCCTGAACCACCGCACCTTCTGGAAGTGAACCATCTGTGGCTTTTCCGCTTAACACCAAACATGCACTTATAGTCTGAAGTAATACGAAATATGCAATTGTCGCCGACAATGTTGCGGCGGCTTTTTCTTTGTTTGCCATACCTAAAGCAACGCCCATCGCAAAGATTATTGGTAAATTTGCAAAGACAATATTGCCTGTATCTTTCATAATAGTTAGAATGGCATATAAAAATGTTCCTTCTCCCAAAATTTCACTAAGCCCATAGGACTCAATCATTGCAGCGTTTGTAAACGAACCACCTATTCCAAGAAGCAGCCCTGCTACCGGTAACAAGGCGATTGGGAACATGAACGACCTCCCTATTCTTTGTAAAATTGAAAAGGTTTTGTTTTCGTCAATTTTATTTGTTTTTTCACCCACGTTTTTGTCCTCCATTTCTGAATATATTCCTAATATTCCCTAAATGAAGGATTTTATAATATTTCATAAAAACTATTTAAGATTTTTCACAAACTCTGCAAGATTTTTTGTAGAATTTGGCTTTCCTAAAATTTCAACAGTTTTATCAAGCACCTCTCTCCGTTTTTCACTCATAATCAGCTGATATACCGCCTCATCAATGGGATATGTACTGCTTATTTTTATTGCCGCTCCCATGTTTAATAAAAATTCAACATTTCTATCTTCCTGTCCCGGAATAGGGTTTGCCATAAGCATAGGGAGTCCTTTTGCAAGAGCTTCGCTTGTAGTAAGCCCGCCGGGCTTTGTTACAATACAATATGCCGCATCCATGAACACATCAACATTCGTAACATATCCATAGTTAAAAATATCCTTTTTAAGTGACATTTTGTCAATTTTCTTCTTTAACCGCTTGTTGTTTCCACAAATTGATACAATCTGAAAATCCAAATCTAAGTTGTCGAGTTTTTCAATCTCTTCTATAATATTACCAAACCCCATGCTTCCGCTCATAACTAATATTGTACGCTTATGTGGTATTTTTAAAATTTTGCACGCCTCTTTTGAAGAAATCTTACTTGCAAACTTAGGACTTATCGGTATACCAAAGGCTTTAAATTTTTTGGCAGGGATTCCCTTTTTTACGCCCTGTATAGTTAACATATCGCTTGCCGTAATATAATAATCAAGTTCGCTGTCTTCCCAATATGGGTGAATCGTAAAATCGGTAACTATTCCAATAGTTTTTGCTTTTAATTCAGTTTCTTGGGACAAATATGTTACAAGCAAGGCGGCAAATATGTGTGTGCATATAATTACATCTGGTGCTTCTTCTTCAATATATTTACTAAGCTTAATTGCTAAAACAGAGTTTGTAATCTTCGCCAAAGTATGCTTTTTATCGCTATCTCTCTTTTCACAAATTCTATAAACTCCGCCATATATTTTCGGAATGTTCTTAGTTGACATCAAATATAGTCGTGATACATAATCCGATAAAACGGGGTTTATGTACTCATAAACGTCCATATATGAACATTCTACTCCATCATGATTTAAATAATCGCTCATAACTTTTGCAGTTTGGTTATGTCCCTGTCCCGCCGTAATAGATAGTATTAAAGCTTTCATAAATGCCTCCTATTTATAATTTTATCGCCATATCACAATCTAAAAAATATAAGTATCTCTCTTCGATTTTTTTATGCTCTAAAATTGCGTTTAGTCCCTGTGTATATAGGTCAATTTGTTCTTTATAATATTCCGCCTTTTTCTGCACTTTATCCGGGCTTATCTTATCCGTTTTATAATCAAGCAAAACCCAATGCTCATCTTCTTCAAAGATGCAATCCGCAATCCCCTGAACTAAAATATCGCTATCTTCTTCATCACATTTTATTTCAGGATAAATTTCACAAGGGTTTATCTTCATATAAAAATCGAATTCTCGTTTATAATTAATCGATTTTTTTAAACGCATCCCTATATCGCTCTTAAAAAATCCATATATTCCATTTTTGTTAACAACTCCAAATTGAGTTTTATTAATAAGTCCCTCTAACATCATATTTTCAACTTGTTCATTAACCTCTTCCAGTGTTTCGGTTTTTTTAAAGTCCATATGTTGCAAAACATAATGAGTAATTGTCCCTATTTCCGCTCCGGTAACTTCAGAGGTCTTTTTAAAACTATTGTCATTAATGCATTTTAATCGTGCCACATGTCCGTCATCCATAGCTTGTCGCCGTTTTAGTTCGGTTACTGACATTTTTAAAGGAACACGCCCTAGTTCGGCATGCGGATATTTATAATTAAGCCTTTCTTTAATCTCTTCTAAGCAACTGCTCTCTTCAACATTTTTAGTCTCTTTTTCTATTTTCTCTTTAATTCTTTCGGTTGTTTTAATGGGTCGGCTTTCGTGATTTACGGATAAAACTTTTAATTCAAACCCATAATCCTTTTCGGTATCACATGCCATTTCTGCCATTTTTCGTATCTGATTTGCATTTTTATGTCTAAGTAAAGATATTGCTATAAGGTCTGCATAACATGTATATTCATCAACATTTTCCGGTACAATTTTTTCATTATTAAATATCGTATTTGCCCACTTATTAACTTTTATATTTGACGTGGTGGATATAATAAGTTTTTCTTTTGCACGAGTAAACGCCACATACAAAAGTCGCATTTCTTCCGATTTAGATTGAATTGTTTTACGTTCTTTCATTAAGCTTGTTGCCACAGATGGATATCTTACACGTTTTTGGACATCCACATAATCCATAGAAATTCCCATGTCCGTATGCCAAAGTATCTTTTTATTCATATCTTGACTATTAAACCTCTTTGCCGTGTCCGCCAAAATTACTACAGGGAACTCAAGTCCCTTTGAAGCATGTATAGTCATTATTCGAACCACATCATCGCCATCACTAAAAGCTTTTACTGCCGACAAATCCTTATCCTCTGATTTAATCGTTTCTATATAGTTCATGAACCCAAACAAACCATCAAGGCTTGTTTGTTCATATTCTACTGCACGTTCGAATAAAAGTTTTAAGTTTGCTTGGCGAATTTCACCACCGACCATCGCTCCCACCAACGCAAAATAATGAAATTCGGTGCATATTTTCCAAACAATCTCATCTATCCCCATATATTCAGATTGATTGCGAAGTTCATTTAAAGTGCTACAAAACTCAAGCGACTTCACATCCTCTGCCACATTTAAAGCATCAAAGAAATTCGACTTTGGTGATGCCACACGAATAACGGCAAGTTCGTCAGCTGTAAATCCAAAAAGAGGTGACCTCATAACCGCAATAAGCGGAATGTCCTGATATGGGTTATCAATAATCTGTAAAAAACTTAGCACCGTCATTACTTCGATTGAACCTAAATAGCTATGCCCAACTTGCGTATAAACGGGAATATTTTCATTTTCCAAAGCAGTTTCAAAAATCGGCGCACTTTTTTTCTGACCACGCATTAAAATTACGATATCGCCGTATTTTATATCTCGAGTTTTTCCCGTGTCACGGTCAGTTATAGAAATTTCTTTATTATCTACTAGATTTCTTATACGCTTTGCAATGGTAATTGCCTCCATTTCAGAGGAGTCCATATTAAAATAATCGCCCTCGTCTGAATAATTTGCCTTATTCACATCGGTAATTAAAAATTCGGTTGCATAACCTGTCATGTCATTGAATTTAGGATATTCTGCACCTTTTACAAGATATTCGTTTTCGTTATAATCCAGGTCGCCGACTTTTTTTGACATGATTTGACTAAACACACAGTTCGTCGTGTTTATAACTTCATTTCGGCTTCGAAAATTCTTAAAAAGCTGTATCCGCTCGCCATCACCTGAAACTCCATCTTTTGTATATGTTTCATATTTTTCTGAAAACAATCGTGGAAGGGCGTTTCGAAAGCCGTAAATGCTCTGCTTTAAATCGCCAACCATAAATATATTACCTTTTTTCCCTGAAATCGCATTAAACATTGTATCCTGAATCTTATTCGTATCCTGATATTCATCTACCAAAATTTCAACATACTTCTCGCTTAGACGTTTTGCTATCTCCGTCCGCCGACCTTTTCTGTCTACCACAAGTTTTAAAAATTCATGCTCAAGGTCGCTAAAATCCAATCTTGAACGGTCATATTTTAAAAAAGTATGTCGAGCGCCCAAAAGCTTTACTATTGTCGCCAAGGCTTTTATCGCAGGATACGTTTTCCGTATCCGTTCTACCTCTACCGACGGTTTATCGCCAAATATCTCTTCATTAAGCCTAACTAAAATTTTCTTATTTAATCGGTTTATATTTCCAATTCTGGTTTTGCACATTTGTTCATTAAGGTCCGGCTTTCTTGCCCCACCTGCCATTGTTGGTAATTTTAATGTTTTAAATTTTCGATATATTTCCGAAAAGTCATCATGGCGACTTTCCTTTAAAAGCTCAATCTCTTTTGCAAAATTTCGAAATTTTGCAATTAGTGAGTTTTTAGGGTTTATTTCTTCAAGGATGTTAACGTCATTAAGTTGTGTGTCTACGTTTTCTTTTAATACTTCAAGTGCGTTAAAGTATTCCACGACTATCGTTTCCTGCCATAAGGTTCCGTCCATGCTATTGGATTTTTCAACCATTTTATACTCCCTTACAGCCAAGTTTAACCACTTTTCAGGGAAAGGAAGACTTTTTGAAAAATCATACAAATTTAATATAAGCGTTTTAAGTTCGCTGTCGCCTTTAGAATCACTATAACCTAACACAAGGTTTTTAAAGCCTTCTCGTTTGTCTATTCGTGCATAATAAAGTTCTAAAACTTCCTCTAAGGCTTGCTTTTTAAGCACTTTATTTTCAGTTTCATCAATTATAGAAAAGTCGGTAGGCAGTTGTGTCAAATGTATATTATTTTTTATAACCTCGATACAAAATGCGTGGATTGTTGAAATATTCGCCGACGGTGCAAGCAAACTTTGCTCACGCAAGTGTGAAATCTTCTTTTTGTTTTTTTCAGCTACGGCCAGTGCAAGCTCTCTCGAAAGTGCGTCTGAAATCTTCCTTTTCATTTCCTTTGCTGCCGCTTCTGTGAAGGTAAGTGCGAGAATTTGACTTATAGAAACGCCTTTATGCACAATTTTCTCAATGATTCTTTGAACAAGCACTGCCGTTTTTCCACTTCCTGCCGCCGCTGCAACAAGAATGTTTTTCCCGTCATGCTCTATTGCATTAAGTTGGTCATCTGTCCAATTCATAAAAAGCACCTCCTTCAAAAATTCAGCTTCTTAAATATTTAACCACATGTTAGTCATTTTATCACAAACAGCCGTGATTGTAAAGCCTTAGAATGTGAAAGTTAGTGTCAAGTAAACGTTGGCAAATTTTTTGATACAAAAATGTACTATG
>JAVXFE010000128.1:0-5826 GCA_036658075.1 Oscillospiraceae bacterium | reverse complement strand
CTTTTATAATTATAGTCATTTTTCAAAAAAAGTCAATACCTTTTCCAAAAAAAATTAAATTTTTCTAAAAAGAGTTAGCCTATATTTTTAACAATACTTTATAAAGCAAACAAACGATTACAATAAAAATCTACATATTGGAATATAATCATATATTCCAATATGCTATTTTCTCTTATTTTTTGTTTATTCTATCCATATTATTTTTTTAAATTAACCGTAAAGCCTTGCTCTGAATTAAGAGTCATCGCATTATTTTCAATATTAACCTTCAAATTTAAAGGCGTTTTAATTAAGCTTGATTTTATGCTAATATTTTTATCATCCGAAAAGCTATAATCTGCAGAAATTACACTAAGTTTGACTTTACCGGTATCGAAGAACTCAATCATTGTACCACTTTTAAGAACGGTACCAAGCATTTTTAAGTTTGAGTCATCACCATTTAATTTTTCCAAGTCAATTATATTTCCATCTTTATCAACAAGATTTTCAATCGTCCATTTACCAACTATTTGGCTTTCATTTGTAGCTGTCACTGTTGGTGTTGGTGTTTGTGTTGAATTAACTTCCGCTGTTTTCGCCTTTTTTCGTCCACAGCCACCAAACATAAATGCGGTGGTTACAGCTAAAATAACGGCGATAATGACTTTCTTCTTCATAAAAATACCTCCCTTAATGCAAATAATAATGGAGAGTTATCAATTCTAAATTATTTAATTATCAGCAGACCGTAAGCCGAGTTCTGTCGTGAATGATTATCTATCTGGGTCACATGTCGCCATGAGCCTCAAGCCACCTTTTTGGGAGATGTCGGGCAAACTTAGCCTCCGCATCAGGTGTTGCTCCGAATGGGGTTTACAGCATCGCTAAGTCGCCATAACGATGGGTGGGCTTTTACCCCGCCTTTTCACCCTTACCCAACATGAGTTGGGCGGTATATTTCTGTTGCACTTTCCTTAGAGTCGCCTCCACAAGCCGTTAGCTTGCATTCTTGCCCTTTGGAGCTCGGACTTTCCTCGAATACAGGATTACTCCTTATATTCGCAATCATTTAGCCTACTGATAAAATTAATTGTATTATATAACTTGAATTAAAATTGACAAAGTATCAACTATTTTATAATAAAGTTACTTTTAAAACGCCATCAATTGCAGATAAATTATTAATAATTGCCGGGTCGATCTTTCCAACATTATCAAGCATAGTATATGCAAAATCTCCACGACTTTTGTTTAACATATGGTCGATATTAATTCCTTTATTTGCAAAAGTATCTGTAATCTGCTTTAACATAGTAGGAACATTTTTGTGTGCAACCGTAACTCTGTCGCCAACGGCAATTCCCATATCGCATGCAGGGTAGTTAACACTATTTTTAATATTTCCGTTTTCTAAGAAATCCTTAATTTCATTTGCTGCCATAACGGCACAATTTTCTTCGCTCTCAGGAGTAGACGCACCTAAATGAGGTACACAAATTATCTTATCATTTTCAAGCATTTCTGCAGTAGGGAAATCAGTAACATAGCATTCAAGGTTACCATTTGATAAAGCTTCAATAACATCCGCTGAATCCACAAGTTCCCCACGTGAAAAGTTCATAAGTCTGGCATTCTTTTTCATTTTTGCGAAAGCTTCAGAATTAAACATACCCTTTGTGTCCGCAGTAGCCGGAACGTGAACAGTTATGTAATCACATTTACTTAAAAGGTCATCTAAACTGTTTGCCTTCTCTGCAAATCTAGTTAAATTCCAAGCCGCATCAACCGATAAAAATGGGTCAAACCCTATTACGTTCATACCTAAATGATGTGCCGCATTGGCAACCTTAACGCCGATAGCTCCGAGTCCAATAACGCCCAAAGTCTTCCCTTCAATTTCAGGACCGACAAAGTTAGATTTACCTTTTTCAACCAATGTTCCAACAGCATCACCTTCACCACTCAAGGTTTTTGCCCAAGCAATACCTTGAACAATCTTTCGAGATGACAAAAGCAAACCGGCAATTACAAGTTCTTTAACAGCGTTAGCGTTAGCGCCGGGAGTATTAAAAACCACAATACCCGCTTCGCTACATTTATCGATTGGGATATTATTAACGCCTGCACCAGCACGTGCAATCGCACGCAAACTTTGAGGGAGTTCCATATCATGCATTTTAAAACTTCTTAAAATCACGCCATCTGGATTTTGAACTTCATCTGCACAAGTGTAATTCGTATCAAGAGCGCCTAAACCTTTTTTGCTTATTTTATTTAATGTTTGAATATTATACATTGTAATCAATCCTTTCATAAATCAAAATAATTGCGTTAAATTAGTTATTCTTCTCAAATTCAGCCATGAATTCAACCAAAGCCTTTACGCCTTCATATGGCATAGCGTTATAAATACTAGCTCTCATTCCGCCAACCGTTCTGTGTCCTTTAAGATTAATAAAACCTTTAGCTTTAGATTCAGTGATAAATTTAGCATTAAGTTCTTCAGAATCAGTAACAAATGGAACATTCATAAGCGAACGATCTTCTTTTACAACGGTTCCTTTAAACATTTTAGAGTTATCAAGGAAATCATATAAAAGCTCAGCTTTTTTAACATTTTTCTCATGCATAACCTTGATTCCACCCATTTCTTTAATCCATTTGCAAACCAAACCGCAAATATAAATTCCGTATGTTGGTGGTGTGTTATACATAGAACCGTTCTCTGAATGTGTCGCATAGTTTAACATAACAGGAGTCGTATCCATAGCGTTTCCAAGTAAATCTTCACGTGCGATTACAACGGTAACGCCCGCAGGACCCATGTTTTTTTGTGCTCCAGCATAAATAAGTCCAAATTTCGAAATATCAACTTCTTCTGATAATATACATGATGACATATCAGTAACAACAGTAGCATCTCCAAAATCAGGCATGGTATTATAATGTGTACCATAAATCGTATTATTATATGTAATATGAACATAGTCAGCGTCAGGCGTTAACATGCTTTTATCAACCTTTGGAAGATATGTAAAAGTCTTATCTGCACTAGAAGCAATAACGTTTGTTTCAATAAATCTGCTAGCTTCTTGAACAGCTTTTTTAGCCCATTGTCCAGTAGTAACATAATCCGCCTTTTTGTTCTTATTTCCAAGGTTAAGTGGAATCATTGCGAACTGTGTAGAGGCACCGCCCTGCAAGAACATAACCTTATAATTATCAGGTATATTCATAATCTCACGCAATAATGCTTCAGTTTCATCAAAAATAGCTTGGTATTCTTTGGAACGATGACTCATTTCCATAACGGATTGACCGCTATTATTACAATCAAGCATTTCATTCTGCGCTTTTTCCAAAACTTCAAGGGGTAACATCGATGGTCCTGCTGAAAAATTATAAACTCTACTCATTACACAAATCCTCCATTTATAGTTAACTTTTTATTAATACTTTTTCAAATAACCACTATATTATATAACTAAAAAACACATACGTCAAGGCGTTTTCGCAAAATAGTTAAAATAATTATAAAATTTATTAATCTATAGTTTTTCGCATAAACACACTTTTTTCTATAAAATTCACCATAATTTACGAAACAGGTGATTTTTTTGAAAAATATGCTTGACATGCCGTATTTTTTATACTATAATAGCTAGGTTGTATAAATTTTAATATACAACTCCTTACTCTACTATAATTAGTAGGGTCAATGTCCAGAAGGAGGTGACATATAATGGCAGAACATATCAATGAATACGAAACCATCTTCATCCTTGATTCAACTAAGCCTGAAGAAGAGACTGTAGCTATGATTGATAAGTTTAAGTCATTGATTGAGAAGCACGGCGAGATAGAAAGCGTAGACGAATGGGGTCGACGTAGACTTGCGTATCCAATCAACGATTTAAATGAAGGTTATTACGTTTTGATTAACTTTAAATCAGGTCCTGATTTCCCTAAAGAGCTTGAGCGTGTGTACGGAATCACTGATGGTATTCTTCGAAATATCGTTATAAGACGTGAGGAGGTCTAAGTTATGATTAACAAGGCAATTTTAATGGGTAGACTTACGAAAGACCCAGAGCTTAGACACACTGGTACTGGTACACCTGTTTGTAGTTTTTCTATCGCAATCGATGACGGTTACGGAGAAAACAAAAGGGTTGAATTCATCAATTGCGTTGCTTGGAGTAAAACGGCTGAATTTGTCGATAAATACTTCGAAAAAGGCAAAATGATTATTGTAATCGGAAGAATTCAAACCAGAACATGGGAAGGCGCCGACGGCAAGAAAAATTATTCAACAGAGGTTGTTGCAAACGAAGTTAGTTTTGGCGAAAGCAAGCGTGCGCAAGCTGAAGGCGGAACATATAACTCTCAAAGTGCATATTCAGCACCGCAATCTCGCCCAGAACCTGCTATGCCAAGTTCTATGGATAATGAAGATTTTGTCGTTTCACCTGAAATTGATGACGACCTTCCATTCTAATTAAACTTATTTTTAAAGTTAGGAGGCTTATATTATGGCTGAAAGAGATAGAAATGACAGAAACAATGATAGACCTCAACGTAGACGTCCAAAGAGAAAAGTTTGTTCGTTTTGTGTTGATAAGGTTCAATCTATTGATTATAAAGATGTAGCAAAGCTTAGAAGATATGTTACAGAAAGAGCAAAGATTCTTCCTAGACGTATCAGTGGTTGTTGTGCAAAGCATCAAAGACAACTTACAATTGCTATTAAGAGAGCTAGACAAATTGCTCTACTCCCGTATACATCAGATTGATTTATAAAACCCCCGATGAAAGATTTTATCTTTTGTCGGGGGTTTATATTTTATGTTTATAACTTACTTTTATTCATATGCGGAATAAAACGTTTAGCAAATGTTCCCTTTCCTCTTCCTTTTAAATAAAAATATCCGATTATTGAAAATACCACAGCACCGATAAAATTAACAACCATATCTTTCATCGTATCAAAAATTCCAATATCCAAATATCCGCCCAAGCCCATTAGATATTTACCGCCCTCGACAGGTTGCCCTGCCAAATTTAAATTTTGTCCAATAAGCATAACATCTTCAATTCCAGTAATTTCGATTTGAGTATTAGACAAAGTTTTATCTAAAGATACTGATGAAATAGCGTTCAGGACATAATCTTTTTGCATATCTGTGTTTGCAAAAAGATCCATACCAAACTCAAAAAACTCCCACAAAACGCCAATTGTCATAGAAAAGCAAAACGCTACAATTACTACAAAAATAGGTGATAAAGACATTTTTACTCTATCGCTCTGGTTTAAAATATCAACCATAGAAAATCCAACACCTGCCATTAAAAAGCCATTCATAGCGTGAAGCATACTATCCCACCATGAAATCTTTTCATAAAACGCATTAATTTCGCCAAGTATTTCAGCAGAAAATATAAAAAATACAATAATAACTTCTAAAGTATGAGGCAGTGTAATTTTAAAGGTTCGATTAGCAATAGTAGGTATTAAAAACAAAAAAAGTGTCAGCACACAAGTAAATACATTTTCAAACTCACCGAGCCAAATTTGAGTAACCATACATAGCAAAACAAATCCAACCATAACCATATACAGAATTGCCATCCCTTTAGTTTTATCGGAGAAAAAATTTTTCTTGTTCATACGCCCTCCTATATATTAAAAATAACCATAAGTTTATATATTTATGTTAAAAGTATAGCACAAAACATAATACTAGTCAACAAATAATATGCCTTAGTTAGTGTCAAGTAAACGTTGGCAATTTTTTTGATACAAAAAATGTATTATGATTGTGCGATATTTCCGCAACCCTT